>NZ_BMQN01000006.1 GCF_014648135.1 Deinococcus sedimenti
CGACGTGACCGATGGTGCCCACGTTCACGTGGGGCTTCGTGCGCTCGAACGTTCCTTTAGCCATGTTCTTACTCCCTCCAAGAGGTGGATCTGCACGCAAAAGCGGCCCTTTGATCGGGGCTCCCCCGCGCATGTCGCAGGGTTCTGATGGTGCTGAACCACATTGGGTTGATTCTCGCCAGGGTAGTGTCCCACCGTGCTGGCCACGCTACGCCGCCTCTGTGTTCCGCTCCGGCGGCAGGTGAAGCCGCGGGGCAGAGCCGTGAGTCCACGGCGTACCGAAGAAGTATGTTACAGGATCACCTATCAAAGGGCAAGTGGGAAGAACGAGCCTGGCCGGAGCGGGAACTGCCCGCCCAGCGGCAGAACGTGCAAAAAGCGGCGCGGTCTGTCACATGCTGCGTGACAGACCGCGCGCCCTGAGGCGACTCAGCGGCGCGTGTACGCCACCACCTGTTTGTCGAAGGCACCGATCAGCATGATCACGCCCAACACCGTGAACAGCGGCGGGATCAGCAGACTGAACACCCCGAGAACCATGCTCGATACGCGTCCCCAGTTGCGCCCTTCCAGCACCGCGCGCCGGGTGTAATACACCCACAGGATCTGGAACATGGTCAGCACGAACGAGATCCACAGCGCCGCCTGGATCTGCGCGGGGGTCACGGTCAGTTCGGGAATACCCATCTGCCGGACCATCTCGGTGGTCGTCTCGGTCAGGGTCGGTCCGGCGAACGGCAGGAACAGCAGGGTGATCGCCGAATAGACCAAGTTGATCATGAGCGGCACGGTCAGGAAACCGATCCGGGGTGGCAGCGGCCCGCTCGGGGCGGCGGGGTTGGGGGTGGGCACCGTCATGCACGCAGCTTAGCGCGGCCCTCCCCGATCCTGCCTGAAGCGAAAAAAGAGGAAGCCCCACTGCGGGGGCTCCCTCCGGCGTCACCCCGGAGCGGGGCGAGGCGGGTTTACTTCTTCATCAGCTGCTGGGCGATGTTGTTGGGCAGCTGGGTGTAGTGGTCGAAGAACATGGAGTAGCTGGCGCGGCCCTGCGTCTTGGAACGCATGTCGGTCGCGTAGCCGAACATCTCGCTCAGGGGCACGAAGGCCTTCACGATCTGCGCGTTGCCGCGGGCTTCCATGCCCTGGATCTGGCCACGGCGGCTGTTCAGGTCGCCGATGATGTCACCCATGTAGTCCTCGGGGGTGGTGACCTCGACGCGCATGACGGGTTCCAGGATGGCGGGGCTGCCCTTCTGGACGGCTTCCTTCAGACCCATCGAACCGGCGATCTTGAACGCCATTTCGCTGGAGTCGACTTCGTGGTAGCTGCCGTCGTAGATGGTGACTTTCAGGTCGACCACGGGGAAGCCCAGCATGGGGCCGCTCTGCATGGCTTCCTCGATGCCCTTCTGGGCCGGCCCGATGTACTCCTTGGGCACGGTGCCGCCGACGACGGCGTTCTCGAAGACGAAGCCCGCGCCGGGTTCCAGGGGCTCGACGCGCAGTTTGACGTGACCGTACTGACCGCGACCACCGGACTGGCGGGCGAACTTGCTGTCCACCTCAACCTGCTTGGTGATGGTTTCACGGTAGGCCACCTGGGGCGCGCCGACGTTCGCGTCGACCTTGTACTCGCGCTTCAGGCGGTCCACCAGGATCTCCAAGTGAAGTTCGCCCATCCCGGCGATGGTGGTCTGGCCGCTTTCCTGGTCGGTTTCGACCTTGAAGGTGGGATCCTCTTCGGCGAGCTTCTGCAGGCCGATGCCCATCTTCTCCTGGTCAGCCTTGGTCTTGGGCTCGATGGCGAGCTTGATGACGGGCTCGGGCACGTCGATGCTTTCCAGCAGGACCTTGTCGTCGCCGTCGCCGATCAGGGTGTTGCCGGTGCCGGCGTCCTTCAGGCCGATCACGGCGCCGAGTTCCCCGGCCTTCAGTTCGGTGACTTCCTCGCGGCTGTTGGCGTGCATCTTCAGCAGACGGCCGACGCGCTCGCGCTTCTCCTTGCTGGCGTTGTACACGTAGCTGCCGGACTGCAGGGTGCCCGAGTAGATGCGCACGAAGGTCAGGCGGCCCACATAGGGGTCAGCCATGATCTTGAACGCCAGCGCGGCCAGCTTGCCTTCGGGATCGGCGGGGAACTCGGTGGTGTCCTCGCTGTCCTCGATCTTGCCTTTGATGGCGGGCACTTCGAGGGGGCTGGGCAGGTAGTCGATGACGGCGTCGAGGAGCAGCTGCACGCCCTTGTTCTTCAGGGCGCTGCCGCAGAGAACGGGGAAGATGCGCTTCTCGATGGTGCCCTTGCGCAGGGCGGCCACGAGCTGCTCGACGCTGGGTTCCTCGCCTTCGAGGTACATCATCATCAGGTCTTCGTCGACTTCAGCGGCCGCTTCGATCAGCTGGGCGCGCATCTCGGCGACCTTGTCGAGGTACTCGGCCGGGATGTCGGTCTCCTCGATGTCGGTGCCCAGGTCGTTGGTGTAGAAGTGGGCGCGCTGACGCACGATGTCGATGATGCCCTTGAACTCGTTCTCGGCACCCATGGGGTACTGGACGGGCGCGGCGACGGCACCGAGGCGCTCCTTGATGTCGCTCAGCACGAGCTCGAAGCTGGCGCCGGTCTTGTCCATCTTGTTGCTGAACGCGATGCGGGGCACGCCGTAGCGGTCGGCCTGACGCCACACGGTCTCACTCTGGGGCTCCACGCCCTGGCTGCTGTCGAACACGGCGACGGCGCCGTCGAGCACGCGCATGGAACGCTCCACTTCGATCGTGAAGTCCACGTGACCGGGGGTGTCGATGATGTTCACGACGTATTCCTGGTCGGTGCCGCTGCGCTTCCACTTGGCGGTCGTGGCGGCCGCCGTGATGGTGATGCCGCGCTCGCGCTCCTGCTCCATCCAGTCCATGGTCGCGGCGCCATCGTGCACTTCACCGATGTTGTGCGTACGGCCGGTGTAGTACAGGATGCGCTCGGTGGTGGTGGTCTTACCGGCGTCGATGTGCGCGGCAATCCCGATGTTACGGAAGTGGGTGAGGTACTGCTGGGCTTTGGTGGTCATAAGACTCCCTATTGTGGTGGGTGACGTGTCTCGTCACCGTCAGATGCGCTGGATTTCGCTTCACGCGACATGGACGGCAGGGCGAACCTACCGTCCGGTGATCGCGGCTTGCCGGGTGTATCCGGGCCGCACCGTTCATTCCATTCCGCCGCCAGTCGGACAATGCACCGACTGGCGGCTTCACTTCACGAACGGTGCGGTCGTCCCTGCTCGCTCCGCTCGGGTTGGGTGGCCCCTGGGGGGCCACCCACCGGGGATTACCAGCGGTAGTGCGCGTAGGCGCGGTTGGCTTCCGCCATGCGCTCCACGTCGTCTTTCTTCTTGATGGCGCCGCCACGGCCCTGGGCGGCGTCCATGATCTCGCCGGCGAGACGCTCGACGGCGGTGCGCTCGGGACGGCTGTCCACGGCGCTGATCAGCCAGCGCAGGGTCAGGCTCTGCTTGCGGCGCTCGCTGGGCTCGACGGGCACCTGGTAGGTGCTGCCACCGACGCGGCGGCTGCGGACTTCCACGCGGGGTTTGACGTTGTCGTACGCCTGGCGGAAGATCTTCAGGGACTCCTGGCCGGTGCGTTCCTGCACGAGCTTCATGGCTCCGTAGAAGATGCGGCTGGCGAGGTTCTTCTTACCATCACGCATGATGCGGTTGATCAAAGCGCTCACCAGAACGTCCTGGTAGACCAGGTCGGGCTGGATGACGCGCACTTCAGCTTGGCGGCGACGTGCCATGGTTGACTCCCTTGAGGCTCGGTCCCCACGCGTGGTGGGGTGAGCGCGCGCACTTCAGGCGCGAATATGCTGCTTCATTGGCATCACCCCTGTGGGGGATGGGTTCGGGCGTGCACCGGGGTCCGGCGCGGCGGCCTTACTTCTTCTTCGCGCCCGCGGCAGCGCCGGCCTTGGGCTTCTTGGTGCCGTACTTGGAACGGCTCTTGTTGCGGTCCTTGACGCCCTGGGTGTCGAGGCTGCCGCGCACGATGTGGTAACGCACACCGGGAAGGTCCTTCACACGGCCGCCGCGGATCAGCACGACGCTGTGCTCCTGCAGGTTGTGGCCTTCACCGGGGATGTACGCGGTGACTTCGAAGGCGCTGGACAGACGCACGCGGGCGATCTTACGAAGCGCGGAGTTCGGCTTCTTGGGGGTGGTGGTCTTGACGACCGTGCACACGCCGCGGCGGAAGGGGCTGCCCTTCAGGGCAGGGACCTTGCTCTTCTTCTGGATCGTCTTACGACCCTTACGGAGCAGTTGCTGGGTAGTAGGCAGGGGAAATCACTCCTCATCTGGTTCGGCCGCAGCGCACCTGTCTGGTGGCGCGGGCCGGGGGGCGGGTGGCCACCCACGCGTACGGGGCGGCACTGGGTTGACTCGTGCGGGCTTGGAGGTGATCACGCACCACACTAGGCTGCGTGCGCCGGTGGTGGCATGCCGAAAAACCCCCCTGGTGCAACCCGGTACCGGGGCAGTTTTCAACCTTGAAAGCATACGCCTTCCCGACAGGCTAGTGCAAGCGGGGCGTGAAGCGCCGGGAGTAGCGCGCCGCGTGAGGGGCGTGCTATGCTCCCCGTCGCCCGTTCAGGCGATCATCAGGTGCGGAGAGGTGCCAGAGTGGTTGAATGGGTCGGTCTCGAAAACCGAAGTAGTCGCAAGGCTACCGTGGGTTCGAATCCCACCCTCTTCGCCAAACGGAATGCCCCCAGGTCAAGTGCCTGGGGGTTCTTCATTGCCTCCGTTCATTGCGGTCGCAGGCCACGCCAGTGTTGCAGGAGCGCCGCCTCCCGCGCGGCGTGCAGGACCGCCCCGTGGGCCTCGCGCTGCGCGGCGGGCGTGAGGGGCAGGTACAGCGCGTCATACAGCGCCTGCCCGGCGCGGGCGAGGTTCACGAGTTCATCCCGCCACGCCTGCGCGCCCGGCGGCTGCCAACCCTGCGGGTCGGTCGGGTCGCTGAGGAGCGCGTGCGGGTCGGCGAGGCGCAGCGCGGTGAGTTCCAGCGCGTGCCGCAGCGCCATAACCCGCCCGGCCAGGCCAGGGGCGGCGCGCAGGTCGTCCAGGGTCAGGGCGTGCGCGGCGCGCAGCAGGCCGTCGCCGGGCGCACTGAACAGGCCCGACAGGCCGTCCGGGCCGTACAGCACCTCACGCAGGGTTTCACGCAGCAGATCCGACATCGCCGCCCAGTACGCGCCCTGGCCGATGCACGTTCCCGGCCAGCGCGCGTACGCTTCGGACATGCAGCGGGGAACAGCATGAGTGAGGCCGAGATCATCGCCCGGACGGACACGCCGCGCACCCGCGCGACCCTGGCGGGCGACCTGCGCCGCCTGGGCGTGCAGCCGGGCGACACGCTGATCGTGCACGCCAGCCTCAGCAGCCTGGGCTGGGTGGCGGGCGGCGCGGCAGCTATCGTGCAGGCGCTTCAGGACGTGGTCGGGCCGCAGGGCACGCTGGTCGTGCCGACGTTCACGCTGAACCTGACCGACCCGGCCGGGTGGGGCCGGACGAGGGTGCCCGAGGCGTGGTGGCCGGTCATCCGGGCCGAGTTGCCCGCCTTCGATCCGGCGGTGACGCCCAGCCGGGGCATGGGCCGCGTCGTGGAGACGCTGCGGACCTGGCCGGGCGCGCGGCGCAGCGACCACCCGCACAGCTCGTTCGCCGCGTGGGGCCGCCACGCCGAGGACGTCACGGCGGATCACCCGCTAACGTTCTCGCTGGGCGAGGGCTCACCCCTGGCGCGCGTGTACGACCTGAACGGCCGGGTGCTGCTGCTGGGCACCGAGGTGAACACCAGCCTTCACCTCGCTGAGGTGCGGGCCGGGCAGCGGCCCACCGTGCCCTTCAGCGGGCCGGTCACGGTCGGGGGCGAGCGGCGCTGGCTGACCTTCGACGAGGCGGACTACCACGAGCAGGCCTTTCCGCCCGTCAAGGCGGCGTTCGAGGCGACCGGCGCGGTCACCGTGGGTGTGGTGGGTTCCGCGACCGCGAAGCTGATGTCGCAGCGCGCCTTGGTGGACTTCGCCACGGGGTACTGGCGCGAGGGGGGCAGTGGGAGGTAGGCCGTGGGGTCGTTTCCATCCCCTATCAACCATCAACCATCTCCCCCTACGTCAGGTGGCCGATGCGCCCCCTATCGCCTGCCGGGTACCCTGGGGGCACGATGATCAAGATCTTCAAGTGAACCCACACGTTTGCCCGTGACCTGCGGCGGTAACATGACGTCAATGCAGGCATGGCCGCGCCCCCAGTTCCAGCGTGAAAGCTGGGCGGGGCTGCTGACGGCCCGGCAGTGTGCCCTTCATCCCCTCTCCCCTGTCCGGCCGCCTGCGCGGCGGGTGGGGCTCGTATTCAAGGAAGTGACCAGCTATCGATAAAGTGCATGGCAACACGTCGGGCCTCCGTCCGGCGCAGATGAAAGCCCTCGGGAACCTGTACCGCCGCCGGATCGAACCGGGCCGGGTGGGCTCGCCGGAACTCGCGCGGAACCTCGCGGAACTGTCGAACGACGTGCGGCGCGAGGTAGGCGTCCTGATCGACCGGCGCGGCCGTGTGATCTCCGTCAGCGTGGCCGACGCCAAGGGGACCGAGTTCCCGGACCTGCGCATGGGCGAGAACCGCCTGAGCGGCTTCCACCTGCTGCACACCCACCCGCGCGGCGGGGCACTCAGTAAGGGCGACCTCTCCACGCTGTTCCTGAAGCGCCTGGACGCCGTGTCGGCCATCGAGGTCCGGAACGAGGGTCAGCCAGGGCTGGTGCACACGGCGCACCTGACGCCGCCCGGCACGGTCGGGGAGGAGGAGGACTGGCGCATCCTGCCGCCCGTGCCCGCCTTCCAGATCGACGAGTTCGACCTGGGCGCGCAGGTGCAGGCGCTGGAGGAGGAGATTGCCCGCGCGGCCCGCACGCGCGTGGCGAAGAAGGACCACGAACGCGCCATTCTGGTGCAGATCGACCAGGGTGAATTCGACGCCGAGGACCGCCTGGACGAACTGGCCGAACTGGCCCGCACCGCCGGGGCGGAGGTCGTGCACCGCGAACTGGTGTTCCGCCGGAACCTGAAGCCCGGCACGCTGGTCGGCGCGGGGAAACTGGAAGAGTTGACGAGTCGCGCGTACCACCTGGACGCGGACCTGCTGATCTTCGGGCAGGAACTCGGCCCGGCCCAGGCGCGCGAGATCGAGGCCGCGACCGGCCTGAAGATCATCGACCGGACGCAGCTGATCCTGGACATCTTCGCGCTGCACGCGCAGGGTGTGGAGTCGCGCCTGCAGGTGGAACTGGCGCAGCTGCGCTACATGAAACCGCGCCTGCTGGGGGCGGGCGCGGCCCTGTCTCGCATCGGCGGGGGCGGGGGCAGCGCGGGCGGCGGCGCCATCGGTACGCGCGGGCCCGGCGAGACGAAGCTGGAGCTGGACCGCCGCCGCATCAACGACCGCCTGAGCTTCCTGGAGAAGCAGCTGGAGGGTGTCGCGCAGCGCCGCGAGGAACGCCGTAAGGGCCGCGAACGCAACGCCGTGCCCGTGATCAGCATCGTGGGGTACACGAACGCCGGGAAGAGCACCCTGCTGAACGCGTTCACGCACGCCGCCGAGGAACCCCGCCGGGTGCTGGCGGAGAACAAGCTGTTCGCCACGCTGCGCCCCACCAGCCGCCAGGGGTACCTGGAGGGCATCGGGCCGGTCGTGCTGACCGACACCGTGGGCTTCATCCGTGACCTGCCGAAGGACCTGACCCGCGCCTTCCGCAGCACGCTGGAGGAAATCGGGGACGCGGACGTGCTGCTGCACGTCGTGGACGCCGCCAGCCCCGGCGCGGACACCCGCCTGGACGCCGTGAACCGCATCCTGGAGGACCTGGGCTTCCGCGACATGCCGACCGTCGTCGCGCTGAACAAGGCCGACGCGGCCGACCCGGAGGCGCTGGACCGTGAACTGGACCGCACGGGCGGCATTGCCGTCAGCGCCCTGAAGAACCGTGGGCTGGCCGAACTGAAGGAGGCGCTGGCAGACGCCGTGTCGGGCGTACAGCGCGCCGAACTGGCCCGGCAGGAGGAAGCCCGCGCGCTGGCCGCGCAGTACCGGTAACGCACCGGTTCAGCAGAGGGGGTGGGCGTCGTGGGGCGTCCACCCTCTCCCCTTTTGTGTGGACGCGCGGCGCAGCTATGAGCGGCACACTGCGCCGTGTGCGTGCCCACCTGCCTGCCCTGCCGACCCTGACGCTGACCCTCGTGGCGCTCGGCTGGGCGCTGGGCGAGCTGATCGGCGAGCGGACGCTGCCCACGCTGCTGCTCGCGTACGCGCCGCCGCTGGTGTGGGTCCTGCTGTGCCTGCCCGCGCTGGCCTGGGCAGCGTGGCGTCGCCGGGGCCGGGGCATGGCGCTCGCGGCACTGCTGCTGGCTGCCTGGGGCGCAGGTCTCCTGCACTGGCGGCCCCAGCAGTCGAGCACGCTGCGGATCGTGACCTTCAACGTGCTGGGCGGCGCACGCACCACCCCAACTGAACTGGGTTCAGCCCTGCACACCCTGAACGCCGACGTGATCCTCCTGCAGGAAGCCCGCTTCCACGACCCCACCTTTGAGGCCCGGCTGCGCGCGACCCTTCCCGCCTACCGCGCCGTGCGGGCGCAGGAGGTCATGACCCTGACCCGACTGCCGCTGCTGGAGAGCCGCTCGGAACCGCTGCCCGGCAACCGCCGTGAACTGCTGATCACGCGCCTGGACTGGCAGGGGCAGGCGCTGACGGTCGTGAACGCGCACCTGGGCACCGTGCAGGTCAGTTCCGTCCTGAACGGCGATCTGGCGCGGGTGCGGCGCACGCGGGACGCCCGCAGCGCCCAGGTCCAGCTCCTGCGGGGCGTCGCGGCGCGCACGCCGGGGCGACTGCTGCTGGGCGGCGACCTGAACACCCCGCCGCGCGGACCGGCGTACAGCGACCTGCGGGCCGCGTTCGGCCCGGACGCCCACGACCTCGCCGGGCGCGGACCGGGCTGGACCTTCCCCTCACTGCACCTGCGCATCGACCACCTGCTGGGCCGGGAACTCACGCCCACGCGGACGCAGGTCCTGCCGTGGACGCTCAGCGACCACCGCCCGCTGCTGGTCGAGTACCGACCCTGAAGTCCGCTTCATGCACCTCGGGGGTTGATGGCATCCACGCGCGGCAGACTGACAGTCATTCCCACTCAGGAGGTGCCCCGATGACTGGACCGTACGACCGTCCGCCCGCCCCCGCATCCGAACCCACCGACGTGCCCACCCCGATGCCCGAGCAGATGCCCGGCGCGGGCGACAGCGGCCCCGTGATGGACCCACCGGTGAACCCCGACACGCCCGGCCTGCCCGAGCCGCACCCCACGCCGAACCCGGACACGCCCGGCATGCCCGAACCGATGCCCGCGATGTAGAGGGGGCCTGAGAGTCCGGGGGTCGAAGAGTCTAGGGAGATGAATCCCTTGGACACTTCGACCCTCGACCTTTTGACCCGTCAGAGGGTGTGACCGTCCTCCCTGAGCCACGCGCGTTTCGTCTGCCAGTCGGGCATGAGGCGGGTGACGTGCGCCCAGTAGCGCGGAGAGTGGTTGAGTTCGAGGAGGTGCGCGGCCTCGTGCAGCGCGACGTAGTGCAGGATCTCGCTGGGGGCGCGGCTGAGTTTCCAGTGGAGGCGGATAACGCCGTCGGCGGAGCAGCTGCCCCAGCGGGTGCGGGTGTCGCTGACGTGCACGGCACTCAGGCGGTCAGCGGCGCCGAGTCGCGCGGCGTACTCCTGCACCAGTTCGCGGTAAGGGGCGGCGCAGGCGCGGCGGGTCCAGGCGGTCAGGTGCGCCTCGGCGTTCTGCACGGGCAGGTGCAGGGTGTCCCCGCTGCGGTCCGGGCGGGTGCGGGTCGCGTCCAGGTGCAGGGTCAGGTCCTGCCCCAGGAACGGGACGCGCTGTCCGGTCTGCGCGTCGGGGCGCTGCGGTGGGCGCGCGGCGTACCCGGCGAGGTGCCCGGCGACCCAGTCGCGGCGGGCGTCGAGAATGTCGCGCAGTTGCGCCAGCGGAACGCGGGTCGGGGCGTACAGGGTCACGGCGCCCGGCGTGACCTGCACGGCGACCGTGCGCCGCCGCGCGCTGCGTCTGATCTGCACGGGTACGCCCGCGACCTCCCATCCCGTCATGTCCCCAGGAAAGCGCATGGGGCGTCAGCGTGTGGTGAGCGCCGTCACGCAGCAACGTGATCACACAGTAGCGGGATCACACAGCAGCGGGAGCGGGGCGCGGCCGGGTCTCCCCCACCGCGCCCCGCTCCCCTGTCTGCGTTACAGCTGGTTGTAGTTCACGTTGAAGGTGTCGCAGCTGTTGGGGTTGCCGCTCTTGAAGCCGGTCATGAACCACTTGACGCGCTGCGCGGCGCTGCCGTGCGTGAAGGAGTCCGGGGCGACGTACCCCTGCCCCTGCCGCTGGAGGTTGTCGTCGCCGATGGCCTCGGCGGTCGCGACGGCTTCCTGCACGTCCGCCTGGGTGATGTTGGCGTCCTGCTGCGTCTTGTTGCCCCACACCCCGGCGAAGCAGTCGGCCTGGAGTTCCAGTCGGACGCTGTAGCTGTTCGCCTCGGCCTCGGTGCGGGCGCTGCGCTGCTTGCGGTCCACCTGATCGCTGATGCCCAGTTCGTCCTGGACGTGGTGGCCGACCTCGTGGGCGATCACGTAGGCGTAGGCGAAGTCGCCGCCGCCGCCCAGCTGGCGGTCCATCTGCGTGAAGAAACTGGTGTCCAGATAGATTTTCTGGTCGGCGGGGCAGTAGAACGGGCCGACGGCACTATTGGCCTGACCGCAGCCGGACTGGGTGCCCCGCGTGTACAGCACGAGGCGCGGTTCGGTGTACGTCCGACCGGCCTGCTTGAAGATGCTGCCCCAGACCTGATCGGTGCTGCCCAGGACCCTGTCGACGAACTGATAGGCCTCGTCGTTCTGGGTGGTCTGTGTGGACTGGCTCTGCTGGGTGGGCTGGCTACTGCCCCCACCGAGGATCGCTCCAGGGTCTATGCCGAAGAACATGGCGATCAGCGCGATGATCAGGCCGCCCACGCCCCCCACTGCGATGCCCCCGCCGGGCAGTCCACCGGCTCCACGACGATCCTCGACGTTCCCACTGCCGGGAAGATTCTTCCAGTCCATATCCTGCCCCTTTGACGCTCCTTGAATTCAGTGGAGGTGGCGGGGCGTGCGCCCACGGTCGTCCGCTGTTGGTGTCGTCATTGTAGGAAGGGGCGCGTGCTGGACGCCTGACCTGACCTTTAGGCTTTGTAGTGGAGTTGCTTCAGGTCAGGCGTCGCAGGTACGTCTCGCCGCGCGGGGTCAGGCGCAGGAGGTGCAGGGCAGGTTCGGCGCTGTCGGCGTTACGGCACATGCTTTTCAGGGCGCAGGGGCCGCAGGCGCAGCCGTCCTGCTGCGGCGTGGCGTCCTGCACGTACCCGCCGCTCTGGAGGGTGCGCAGCATACCGCTCAGGGCGCCGGGGGTACTGCCGAGCGCGCGGGCGAGTTCGTCCGGAGTGCGCGGCTGGATGCCGATGGCGTGCAGCAGCGCGCCCAGGGGGCTGGCAGGCGGGCTGGATGGTGGCCGGGCGGTCACAGGACGGCCCGCGCGATCAGGTACACGAGGAACGCGGCGATCCACGCGGTGGCGAGCTGGTACGCGACGGTCGTCCACGCGAATCGGCGTCCGTGTTCCTGCGCCAGTGCACCGACGGTGGCGATGCAGGGCGTGTACAGCAGCACGAACACGAGGTAACTCAGGCCGCTGGCGGGCGTGAACGCGCGGGCCAGCGCGGCGGCCAGCGGGGTGTTCAGATCCTGGGTGGTGTCGGCGTTCAGGCTGGGCAGTGCGAGGACGGTGGGGATGGCGCTGACGCTGGCGACCACGGCGTCCCAGGTGGCCTGTCCGGCCTTCACGATGCCGTCCACGAGGCCCAGCGCGGTGGGGCGGGCGGCTTCCTCGCCCAGGTAGATCTGCCCGAGCGTTCCGACGACGACCTCCTTGGCGATGAAACCGGGGACGAGTGCGCCGGTGGCCTGCCACGTCCCGAAGCCCAGCGGCGCGAAGATCGGGGAGACGGCCTGACTGACCCGCCCGAACAGGCTGTCCTGAGGGGCGACCGTGGCGAAGCTGGCGCCGCTGACGGCGGGAATGGCGAGCAGCAGCCACACGCCCGCGACCGTGGCCAGGACGGTGGTGCGGGCGCGCCGGGCGAAGCTGGCGGTGCGGCGCCACGCGTGCTTCCACAGGACCTGCGCGGTGGGGAAGCGGTACGGGGGGAGTTCCAGCAGGACGCCGCTGCCCTCGGCGGGGTAGCTGGTGCGGCGCAGCACGAACGCGAACGCTAGGGCGACCAGCATGCCCAGGGTGTACATGGCCCACACGAGCAGGCTGGCCTGGCGGGGGAACAGCGCGGCGGCGAACACCACGTACACCGGCAGGCGCGCCGAGCAGCTCATGAACGGCAGGATCATGCTGACCAGCAGGCGGTCGCTGCGCCGTTCCAAGGTGCGGGTGGCGTACACGGCGGGCACGTTGCACCCGAAGCCGAGGATCAGGGGGATGAACGCGCGGCCGTCCAGGCCGACGCTGCGCATGGCGCGGTCCATCAGGAACGCCGCGCGGGCCATGTAGCCGCTGTCTTCCAGGAAGCTCATGGCGAGGTACAGGACGAGCAGGGTGGGCAGGAAGCTCAGGACGGTTCCCACACCGGGAATGATCGCGCCGGTCACGAGGTCGCGCGCCAGCGGGAACCAGCTCAGGGCGGCGCTGGCCCAGCCGGTCAGGGTGTCCTGCAGCGGCCCGCCGATCAGGTCCACGAACGGCGCGGCGACCGTGAAGGTCAGGCGGAACACCAGCAGCACCAGCGCCAGGAACAGCGGGATGCCCAGCCAGGGGTGCAGGGCCAGCGCGTCCAGGCGTTCGGTGACGGTGCGGCGGGCCTGGGCCTGCGGGGCGGCGGCGCGGGCGAGGTCCCCGGCCAGCGCGTAGCGGGCCTCGGCGATCTCGATGAGCGGGTCGAGGCCCTGGGCGTCCAGGTCGCGCAGTTGCGCGTCGGCGGCCTGCACGAGGGCCGCGTGGCCGGTAGCGTTCAGGCGGCCGCGCACGCTGGGGTCGCCCTCCAGCAGCGTCAGGGCTAGGTACCGGTGCGCGTGGGGCGGCAGGGTGTCCACGCCAGTCATGCGGGTGCTCAGGGCCTCCACGGCCCGTTCGATGGCCTCGGGGTAGCGCACGCCGATGCCCAGCGTGGCGTGCCCCAGGGCGCTGTCGAGCAGCCCGGCGGTGCCCTGGGCGCGGCTGGCGACGGTCTCCACGACCGGCACGCCCAGCAGGCGCGACAGCGCGCCAGAGTCCACCTGCACGCCCTTCTCGCGCGCCTCGTCGACGAGGTTCAGGGCGACAGCGACCGGCAGGCGGTAGTCCATCAGCTGCAGCGTCAGGTAGAGGTTGCGTTCCAGGTTCCCAGCGTCCAGGACGTTCAGGACTACGTCCGGAGCCTCGTCGAGCAGCGCGGTGCGCGTGACGAGTTCCTCCGGGGTGTGCGGGCTCAGGCTGTACGCGCCGGGCAGGTCGAGGAGGTACACGCGCCGTCCGCCGTGCGTCAGGTGCGCCTCGCGCTTCTCGACGGTCACGCCGCTCCAGTTGCCGACCTTCAGGTTGGTGCCCGCCAGGGCGTTGATCAGGGTGGTCTTACCGACGTTGGGGTTCCCGACGACCACCACGCGCGGTTCACGCGCGGCCTTCAGGCGGGCCAGGGTGTCGGCGCAGGCCAGCGCGTCGGGGATCAGCGTGGCGGGCCGGGTGGCAGCGGTCACGCGCGCACCCGGATCAGGCGCAGGTCGTCGGCGCGCAGGGCCAACAGGGTCGCGCCGATGCGCAGTTCCACCGGGTCGCCCATGGGCGCGCGGCGGATCACGGTGACGGGCGCGCCGCGCACGAAGCCCAGTTCCATCAGGCGGCGGCGCAGCGGGTGGGCGGGGTCGAGGGGCACGACGTGCGCGGTCTGCCCGGGGGTCAGGGAGTCGAGGGGCACATCCGGCATATACCCGAGTATACAGATGGGGATTAATGGGAAGTAAACGCAGAGAAGCCGGTCCCACAGCAACGGGGGACCGGCCGGACTCACAGCGGCTTGCAGGGCCACCCCAGGGCCGACCGCATACCCCAGGGGTACCTTCCACCGCTGCCGTTCTCAGATGCTCGCGCTGCGGCGCAGCTCTTCGAGTTCGCTCGATTCAGAGGATCTGAGGGACACCTTCACCCCCCTCTGAATGCGGTGGTCAGTGCAGACCGCTCAGCGTTCTTCCAGCGCCAGTTCCACCAGTCGGGTGACCAGGGCGCTGTAACTGAGGCCCGCCGCCTCGAACAGCTTGGGGTACATGCTGGTCGTCGTGAAGCCCGGCATGGTGTTCACCTCGTTCAGCAGCAGTTCGCCGGTCTCCTCGACGTAGAAGAAGTCCACGCGGGCCAGGCCGGCGCAGTCCAGCGCGCGGAAGGCCCGCAGCGCCAGGGCGCGGACCTGCTCGGCGACCTCGGCACTCAGCGGGGCGGGGATGTGCATGGTCGCGCGGCCCTCGGTGTACTTCGTCTCGTAGTCGTAGAAGTCCGCGTCGAAGCGCAGTTCCCCGACCGGACTGGCGATGGGCGCGTCGTTGCCCAGGATGCCGACCTCGACCTCGCGGGGTTTGTGGGCGGTCATGGCCTCCAGGATCACGCGGCGGTCCAGGCTGAACGCCAGGTTCAGCGCGCCGTCCAGGTCCTCGGGGCGGGCGACCTTGCTGATGCCCACGCTGGAGCCCAGGTTCGCGGGTTTCACGAACAGCGGGTAGCCCAGCGTGGCGGCGCGTTCACGCACGCTGTCGGGCTGCGCCTGCCACTCGCGGCGCGCGGCCAGTGCCCACGCGACCTGGGGGATACCGGCCGAGGCGAGCACCTGCTTGGTCATGACCTTGTCCATACTGACCGCCGAGCCCAGCACGCCGCTGCCCACGAAGGGAATTCCGGCCAGGGTCAGGAGGCCCTGCACGGTGCCGTCCTCGCCCATCGGGCCGTGCAGCAGGGGGAACACGGCGTCGTAACCCTCGGCACTGGCGGCGCGGTGCAGTACGAGGTCCCCGCCGGTCGCGGCCTCGCCGGATTCCAGGGCGCGCTGCGTTTCGGTGGGGGGCAGCCAGCGGCCCTGCTTGCTGATCACGACGGGCGTCACGTCGAACTGATCGCGGGGCAGGGCGCTGAGGACACTGCGGGCACTCATGAGGCTGACCTCGTGTTCACCGGACTGGCCGCCGGCCAGCAGGAGGATGCGCTTCTTCACGCGGCGCAGTATGCCACGCGCGGCACCCTACACACGATGCTCACGACCCTGTCCATGACACGCTTACTGCTGTTGCACCACGTCCCGGCAGACCGAACGTGCATAAATATAGACAGAAGGCACTTCTCAGCACAGCCACGCGATATTCCATATGCCCGGCCCTGGCAACCGGATGAACGTCACATCTCGGCCGACAAACCTGCGCTATGATGCCGCCGATCAACCCCTAGACAGCCCCTGCGAGCCGCCCAGACGGGTGCCCTCGCACAGACTGTCAAAGTACCAACCTGGAGGATCAATGAAAAAAGTTGCTGCTCTCGCCACCCTGCTGACCCTGACCAGCGCCCTCGCGGCCGCTCCCAAGGACACCCTGGTCTACCAGATGTCCTCCGACATCCCCACCATGGACCCCGGCGTCACGTACGACACCGCCTCCGGCGCCGTCGTTGAAAACATCTACGAAACTCTCCTGACCTACAGCGGCGCCAGCCTCACCAAGCTCGAGCCCCTGCTGGCCACCAAGTGGACCATCAGCAACGGCGGCAAGACCTACACCTTCGACCTGCGCAAAGGCGTGAAGTTCCACAGCGGCAACGCCATGACCTGCGCCGACGCCGAGTACACCTTCGAGCGCAACCTGGTCACCAACAGCGCCGAGTCCGGCAACTGGTTCCTGGCCGAAAGCCTCCTGGGCACCGGCGCCAACGCCGCCGACGACAAGACCATCACCTGGGCCCGCATCGACAAGGCCGTCGAGTGCAACAACGCCGGCCAGCTGGTCTTCACGCTGCCCAGCGTGGACCCCGCCTTCCTGGCCAAACTGGCCTTCCCCGGCCAGAGCGTCGTGGACCAGAAGCACGCCGCCGGTCTGGGCGAGTGGAACGGCAAGGAAGCCACCTGGAAGGACTGGGTCGGCAAGGACCTGACCAACAGCAAGCTGTCCCAGAACCCCAGCGGCACCGGCGCCTACAAGCTGGTCCGTAAGGACGCCAACACCGTCCTGGCCACCGCCTTCGACAGCTACTGGGGTAAGAAGCCCGCGCTGAAGAACGTGATCTTCCAGAAGGTCAGCGAAATCGCCGCCCGTCAGCAGGCCTTCCTGCGTGGCGACGCCGACATCATCGACGGCGGCGGCCGCGCCGTGGACACCGAGCAGGTCAAGGGCAAGCCCGGCGTGCTGTGGGTCGACAACCTCCCCAACACCAGCGCCACGGCGTTCTTCATGAACGAGAACATCAAGAACGCCGGCCTGCTGGGCAGCGGCAAGCTGGACGGCCGGGGCATCCCCGCGACCTTCTTCAAGGACGCCAACGTGCGCCGCGCCTTCAGCTATTCCTTCAACTACGACCAGTACATTCGGGACGTGCAGAAGGGCGCCGGTAAGCAGCGCACCATGCTGCTCCCCGAAAGCTTCCCCGGCTACGACGCCAAGGTCAGCACCTACACCTACGACAAGGCCAAGGCCGAGGCCTTCTTCAAGCGCGCCTACGGCGGCCAGCTGTGGAAGAACGGCTTTACCCTGACCACCAACTACCGCGCGGGCAGCGAGCCCTCGCAGAAGGCCATGGAAATCCTGAAGGCCAACGTCGAAGCGCTGAACCCCAAGTTCCGTGTCAACATCCAGGCCAAGCAGTGGAGCGAAATGCTGAAGGACTCCAAGGACGGCAAGGAAGCCATGACCATCATGGGCTGGGCTCCTGACTACGCCGACCCGGACAACTTCATGTACACCTTCTACAGCAGCAACGGGTACTACAATCCCCGCCTGAACTGGAAAGACAGCCAGATCGACAAGTGGCTCGACCAGGCCCGCGCCACGGTGAACACCGCCGAGCGCAACCGCCTGTACAGCCTCGTCGGCAAGAAGGCCTACGAGCAGGCCCCCTACATCCTGGTTCCCGCCGGCGTGGGCTACACCTTCGTCAGCGCCAACCTGGTGGGCGTCAGCGCCAGCAACTACAACCCCATGATCTCCTTCGCCAACACCGGCACGTTCTGGAAGGAACTCAGCAAGAAGTAACCCCATCTGCGCCACCGCGCGCCTGACAGGAGCAGCCCTAACGTGGGCTGCTCCTTGCTGCTATCCCCATCATCACAAGTCCACGCCAGCGCATAGACAGGTTCGCGCAGCCGGGACACGCGCCCACCGTCCTTTGCGTTACTCATACGTTTTGGACTAGTCTAGCGAGCGGACTACAGCTCAGGCGTCACCCAAAACCCAAGGTTCGTTCTCTCCCTTCCCTTCGTTCCTCCCGACCACCCACAGCGGTACCGGGAGCTTTCCCACCCCGAGGCTTTCATGCTCAACTTCATCGTGAAGCGACTCATCCAGATCCCTGTGGTGATGCTCGTTCTCTCCCTGATGATCGTCGGCCTGACTCAGCTGCTCACCCCGGAGCAGCGCGCCGCGCCGTACATCCGCAGCGAACAGCAGGCCGCCCGTCTGGAACAGATCATCGAACAGCGCGGCCTGCGCGACCCCTTCCCGGTCCAGTACAGCCGCTGGCTGGGCAGCACCGTCAAGGGCGACCTGGGCTACTCCAAGGCCAGCAATCAGGATGTCGTGACCACCATCAAGGAGCGCCTGCCGCGCACCATTGAACTGACGATCGTCACGGCCATCCCGATCCTGCTGCTGAGCATCTGGCTGGGCACGCTGAGCGCTCTGCACAAAGACAAATTCATTGACCAGCTGCTCCGCGTGCTCGTCGTCCTCGGCTACTCGCTGCCGAGTTTCGTGGTCGGCATCCTGCTGCTGGCGGTGTTCTACGCCTACCTGGGCTGGCTGCCCGGCTCGGGCCAGCTGAACGTCATCAACACCTTCGCGCTGGGCGACATCAAGACCTACACCGGCCTGCTGACTGTGGACGCCGCGCTGAACGGCCGCTGGGACATCGCCTGGGACGCCCTGCAGCACATGATCCTCCCTGCCCTGACGCTGGTGATCGTCCTGAGCGCCAACATCATCAAGGTCATGCGCAACAACATGCTCGAAGCCCTGACCAGCGACTACGTGCGCACCGCCCGCGCCAAGGGCCTGTCCCCGAACGTGGTCAACCGCAAGCACGCCCGCCGCAACGCCCTGCTGAGCATCGTCACGCTGGGCGGCTTCCTGATCATCGGCCTGCTGGGCGGCTCGCTGATCACCGAGACCATCTTCGCGTTCCCCGGCGTGGGGCAGTGGGTCGTGCAGGCCGCCATCGGCGTGGACCTGGCCGCCGTGCTGGGCTTCGCCATGCTGACCGCCGTGATCGTGGTGCTCGTCAGCACCGTCGTGGACATCCTGTACGGCGTGATCGACCCGCGCGTGAGGTTCGACTGATGCCCCGCCCCACCACGCTCCGGAGGACCGCATGACCGTTGCCGCCAGCCCCAAACCCCAGGGACGCACCCGCTTCCAGGAGTTCTGGACCAGCCCCGCCACCCGCAAACTGCGCCGCAACCCGCTGGCGATCACGGGCCTGATCATCACCATTCTGTTCGGTTTGGTCGCCCTGTTCGCGCCGCTGCTCGCCAAGCCCAGCGGCAACTGCCTGCGTGACCTGAACATCGCTACCCCCAACGAGATCTACAATCCGGCGGGCGGCGCCTTCTGGCGCGCCGTGTTCACGCCGCCCGACAGCTGCTACCGCACGGAACGCCTGAGCTTCCAGCAGCAGCCCACCAGACCTGACGCGCAGGCGCCCTTCGGCACCGTCAACGGCTACAACATCTACTACGGTCTGATCTGGGGCACGCGCACCGCGCTGAAAATGGCCTTCATCATCGTGGCGATCACCCTGGCGCTCGGCGTGGTCATCGGCGCGATCAGCGGCTACTACGGCGGCTGGATCGACAACCTCATCCAGCGGTTCATCGATGTGCTGTTCTCGCTGCCGCCCCTGATCCTGACGGTCGTGATCCTGACCATCCTCCGCGCTCGCTTCCAAAGCGGAGGCGGGGACTATGACCCGACGCTGCCCATCATCGTGGCCTCCTGCGTCACCGGCTGGGCCGGGTACGCCCGCCTCATCCGCGGCGAGGTGCTGCGCACCCGTCAGCTGGAATACGTTGATGCCGCCCGCGGCCTGGGTGCCCGCGACGGCCGCCTGATCCTGAAACACGTGGTACCCAACAGCATCGCCGCCGTGTTCACGATCGCCGTGCTGGACCTCGCGACCGTGCCGCTCAGCATCGCAGGTCTGTCCTTCCTGGGTCTGGGCTTCGAACCCGGCTTCGCCGAATGGGGCCAGCTGGTGGACGCCGCGCGCGCCTGGCTGAAACCCGAGTACTGGTACGTGCTGGTGTACCCCGCCGTGTTCATCGTGCTGTTCAGCCTCGCGTTCAACCTGTTCGGCGACGGCCTGCGCGACGCGCTGGACCCCAAGTCCCGCTGAACCAGCCTTCACCCGAAGAACCCCCCGCAGACCAGAGCGGGGGGTTCTTCGTGATGGACCGCCAGGTCAGCGGGGACGGGTCAGGACGAACAGGGCCAGCGCCAGCGTCCACAGCAGCGCCGCGAACAGGGGCGTGGACAGGAACGCGCACCCGACCAGGAAGGCCACCGCCGGTGCCGTGGCGGCCTGCATGGCGCCCGCAAGGGCGCGCTGCGGGGCGGGCAGCGTCTCGTCGCGGGCGGTGCGGCGCGACAGGTGCCACGCGACGCCCGCCAGCAGGAGGACCAGCAGCAGCACGCCCACCTGCGCGGCCAGACCCTCGACCCGCAGGGGCTTCAGCAGGGCCAGCAGCGCGCCCAGCGGCACGCCGGGGGCCGCCAGGGTCAGGAACGCCAGGCGGTGGGCACGCCGCGCGGCGCGGAGGTGCCCCGCGGCGTCCCCGACGCGCAGGTCGCGGGTCAGGGCCTCAAGCATGCGCGTGGATCAGCGTGACGGTCGCGGGCTGCCCGGCCACCTGCACCCCGGCGCCCTCCGGGAGTTCCTTGCGCAGGCGCGCCACGCTGCCGCTCCCCGCGTGCAGTCCCGCCTGCCCGACGACCTTCCCGTCCGCCGTGATCTCCGCCCCGGCCTCCCAGGGTCCGGCGCCGTCCAGTCGCACGAGGTGGTAGCGGGCGTTTCCGCGCGCCTCCAGGCGGGCCATGATCTCCTGCCCCACGTAGCAGCCCTTGCGGTAACTGATGGACGGCAGGGGTCCCGTGAGGTCCAGGCCGACCTCCTGCGGGAGGGTGCCGGTCAGGGCGTCGCGCGTGATGTCCGGAATGCCCGCCTGCACGCGCGCGGCGTCCAGTTCGCTCAGCGGCACCTCGGTCCCCGACAGGGCGGCCAGGACGGCCTCCTCGTGCCGGGCGAGGTAGTGCAGGTCCACGCCCGCCACGCCCGCGCGGTTCACGCGACCCGCCAGCACCGTACTCCCGGCCAGGTCGAAGGTCTGCGCGTCCCCCCCGTCCGCCTGCCAGCCGCTCAGGTCAGTGCCGGGCCAGACGTGCACGGTCCGCAGTTCACCCGTGACGTCCTGCACCTCCACCTGATCGAAGATGATGTACCGCCGCAGCCGCGCCGCCAGCGCCCCGGCCTGATCGGCGTCCAGGTGCAGGTACACGTCCTGCTCGCGGCGGTACGCGCGGGCGAACTGCTCGATCTGCCCACGCACGTTCAGGAACGCGCAGGGGACGAGCCCCGGCGTGGGCGCCGCGCGGAGGTTGTTCGTCATCTGACCGTGCACGAAATCCACGCGGTCCGCGCCGGTCACGCGCAGGCTGCTGGAGGGAATCCGGGTCCACATGTCGCCCAGGGTACGGGATGCGGCGCGCCGCATGTGGAACGCGGATGACACGCGGGAAGGGACGGTGGGCTCAGGGCCCAGAGCTTCAGTCGCTGGCGAGGGCCAGTTCGCGCTGCCGGGCCTGCCGGGTCAGGTGCCAGCGGCTCAGGTCGGCGGCGGCGTCCCGGACGATGGCGTTCGCGTGCGGGAGGGCGGCGCGGCGGCTCTGCATGTTGCGGGCGACGATGCCGGTCAGGTCGTCGAGGTTGTGCAGGTGCGCGCCGGGCACCCCGGCGATGTCGGGGTTCAGGATGCGCGGCACGCTGATGTCGATCAGGAACATCGGGCGGCCCGGCCGCTGACGCAGCGCGGCGTTGACCCCGTCGGCGCCCAGGACGTAGTGGGGCGCGCCGCTGGAGGCGATCAGGACGTCGGCCTCGGGCAGGACCTCTTCGAGGTAGTCGGCGGCGCAGGGGCGGCCCCCGAGTTTCTCGGCGAGCTGCCGGGCGCGTTCCACGGTGCGGTTCACGACGATGACGTCCTCGACCCCGGCGGCGCGCAGGTGCGTGAGGGTCAGTTCGGCGGTCTCGCCCGCGCCGATGATCAGCGCGGTGCGGCCCGCGAGGCTGCCCAGGGCCGCCTGAGCGAGTTCCACGGCGGCGCTGGACACGCTGACGATCTTGTCGCTCATGCCGGTCTCGAAACGGACGCGTTTCCCGGCGGCCAGGGCGCCCTGCGCGACCTTGTTCAGGGTGGTGCCGGTCAGGCCGCGTTCGCGGGCGTCCATCCAGGCGCGTTTGACCTGCCCCTGGATCTGCGTCTCGCCGATGACGAGGCTGTCGAGGCCCGCGGCGACGCGGTACAGGTGCGTGACGGCGGCCTCGCCGGTGTGGACGTACAGGTGCTCGCCGAGGTCCTGCGCCCAGGCGCCCTCGAAGGCGGCGCGCGGGTCGCCGCTGACGCCCGCCATGTACACCTCGGTGCGGTTGCAGGTGGCGAGCAGCATGACCTCCTGCGCGTAGCCGCACAGGTGCGAGAGCAGGGTGCCCTCGTGCCCGGCGCGGACGGCAGCCAGTTCGCGGACCTCGACGGGGGCGGTCTGGTGGTTCAGTCCGACGACCACGAAGTCCAGCGCCTGCGGGGCGTGCGTGCCCGTGCGGGTCAGCAGGGCGTGCGCGGTGGGGCAGGAGAGCGTCACGCGAGCCCCACGGACTGGCGGATGTCGGCGCGCAGGGCGTCCAGGCTGGCGGCACGCTGTGTGTCGGGCTGGGTCAGGGCGGCCTCGCGGCGGGCGGTCCAGCTGTCCAGGGTGGCCTCGTCGGGCAGCAGGGCTGCGGTGCGTTCAGCGAGGGCCTGGGCCAGCAGCGGCAGTTCCCGCCCGCTGGTCACGGCGACCTGCACGCCCGCGCGCTGCGCCTGCGCGGGGAAGCGCCAGTTGCCGCGCGTGGCGTCCCCGGCGTCATTCACCAGGGCACCCTGCGCGCGGGCGTCGCGCACGACGGCGTCGTTCACGTCGGCAGAGCCGGTGGCGGCGACGACCATCACCGCGCCGCTCAGGTCGCCGCGCCGGTAGTGGCGGGCCTCGATCTGCACGGGCAGCGCCGCGAGGTCCGGGTGCTGCCCGGGCGCGATGACCTGCACCTGCGCCCCGGCGTCCAGCAGCGTGCGGATGCGGCGCAGCGCGACCTCTCCCCCGCCGACCACGACGACGCGCACGCCGCGAAGATCAAGGAAGGCTGGGAGGAAACTCATCTGCGGCAGCATAGCGTGCCGGGCACGGGGCAGCCGTCCCCGACCGATCGGTCAGAAAGACGACTGGGACGCGATTGCACCCCAGAACCGTCACTGCGCGCGGAACGCGGGGGGCGGGGCTGGCCCCATCAGTCAGCACCTATTGCCCATCCCCCACCCGCAGGGCGGCCTCGGCCGCGTCGGCCAGGGCGTCCAGCGTCGGCACGGCCGCCACCGTCACGCGCGTGAAGCCCGCCTCGCGCGCCGCGTCGGCCGTCTGCTCACCCATCGCCGCCACGCGGAAGTCCGTCCCGGCCAGGGCCGCCAGGTGCCGCGCCGCGCTGCCGGACGCCAGCGTCACCACAGCCGCGCCGCGCAGGCGGTCCATGCTCAGGTCGTCGGGCCGGGCGGGTTCGGTGCGGTACAGTTCCGCCCGCCCGTACGGCAGGCCCCGCGCGGCCAGGGCGCGTTCCAAGTGATCCTCGGCCAGCTGCGAGGTGAGGTGCAGCAGCGTCCCGCCGTCCGGCGTGGCGGGAATCTGCGCGCCCAGGTGCCGCGCGCCCGCCACGGTCGGCACGAAGTCCGCACGCAGACCCCGTTCGGCCAGCGAGCGGGCCGTGCTGGGGCCGACCGCCGCCAGCCGCGTGCCCGCGAGGTGCCGGGCGTCCAGACCCAGCGCGTCCAGATGCTCGAACAGCGCCGCGACCGCCTGATTGCTGGTCAGCAGCAGCCACGCCACGCCGCTCAGATCCCCCAGGCGGGCGTGCAGCGCCTCCGGCTGCGAGGTGGGCGCGAAGCGGATCAGCGGGACCTCCAGCACGCTCGCGCCCCGCGCCCGCAGCCGCTCGGACAGGTCGCTGGCGCCCACGCGGGTGCGGGTCACGGCGACCGTCTGCCCCGCCAGCGGCCCGCGCGCCCCGTGCGCCGCCTGGAACCACTGCAGCGGATCGTGCAGGCGCACCACCTCCCCCACCACCGTGACCGCCGGGGCTTCCAGGCCCGCCTCGCGCACCCGCGCGGCGATGGTCGCCAGGGTGCCGGTCACGCTGCGCTGCTGCGGGGTGGTGCCCCACTGGATGGTCGCGGCGGGCGTCCCGGGCGCGCGTCCCGCCTCGATCAGATCGGCCGCGATCTGGTCGAGGTTTCGCACGCCCATCAGCAGCACCAGCGTGTCCACGCCCGACAGCCGCCCGTAGTGCGCGCCGCCGCCCCGGGTGTTCCCGGTCAGGACCGCGAACGACTGCGCCAGATCGCGGTGCGTGACGGGAATCCCGGCGTAAGCGGGCACGGCCAGGGCGCTGCTCACGCCGGGCACCACCTCGAAGGGAATTCCGGCCTGCACGCACGCCTCGGCCTCCTCGCCGCCCCGGCCGAACACGAACACGTCCCCGCCCTTCAGGCGCACCACGCGCCGCCCACCGTCCCCCAGCGCCCTGCGCACCAGCAGGTCGTTGATCTGCTCCTGCCGGATGTACGCCGAGAAGCCCTTCTTCCCCACGTAGATCGTCTCGGCCTGCGGGGCGAATCTCAGCAGGTCCGGGTTGGCGAGGTAGTCGAACAGCACGACCTCGGCCTGTTCCAGCGCCTCGCGGCCACGCAGGGTCAGCAGTCCGGCGTCGCCGGGACCCGCCCCGACCAGGGACACGAACGCACGGGAGGAGGCAGGCGCAGTCATGCGCCCCAGGGTAACGGCCCCCGAGGCGCCCGATAGCCGACCCGTTTAATCCACTTCTATGCAGCGCCTCCCATGCAGCGCCCCCGGTCCGTCGGCGGCGGTCAGTCGGCGGCGGTCGCGTGCACGTCCGGCAGGTTGAGGTGATGCGCGGTCGTGTCGTGCAGGCCCGCGAAGCGCAGGTGCCGCTGGCAGATGAACCACAGCTCGTCCCGGTCGTTCGGGAGGATGAAGTACGCGTCCGACGTCTCGGACGGGTTGTACACGCCCACCACGCGGTATGCGCGGCCCTCGTTGAAGCCGCTCGACAGGGGCAGGGGCGTCGGCGCGCGCGGCCCGCCGAGTTCCACGATCCGGACAAACAGGTGGGGGTGGAAGGCGATCATGCCTCATCCTTGTCCCGCATCCGCCCGGCAACGGGGCGATGTCACACAAGGTCAAGGGCGGCCTAACGTTGCCCCAGCGCCGCACTGTCAGGCGCTAGGCTGGCCCTCATGAGCGACCCCGCCACCCGACTGGCCCACGCCGAGGCCGCCGCCCACGGCCGGGGCGGCACCCGCGAACGATTCGGCCCGCTGGTCGCTGCGTACCACGGCCCGGACCTGCCGTTGAACAGCGCGTGGCACGACGGCAGCGCGCCTCTCACGGAAGCGGACCTGCTGGCCTTCGAGGCGTTCAGTACCGCGCACGGCGCGCCCGCCACGCTGCACCTCCTCGCCCCCAGCGTGAACGAGGCCCTGCCGCTGCTGACCGCGCGCGGGTACGCCCTGACGTACGTGCTGCACGCCTACACGCACGACCTGCGCGACCTCCCCCCGGCCCCCACCCTGGACGTGCGCCGCAGCGACGATCCGGACGGCTGGGCGGCACACTCCGCGCTTGGTTTCGGTCCCGGCAGCGAGCCCATCATGCGGGTCGTGGCGCACCTGCCCGGCACGCAGCTGTATCAGGCGCACGTGGACGGGCAGGTTGCCGGAACCGCCGCGCTGGGCCTGACAGAAGGCGTCGCGGCGCTGTTCGGCACCTCCACCCTGCCCGGCCGCCGGGGTCTGGGCGCGCAGACCGCGCTGCTCGCCGCGCGCCTGCACGCAGCCCACGCTCAGGGCGCAGAGCTGGCCAGCGTGTTCGCCACGCCCGGCAGCGCCAGCGAACGCAACATCCGGCGCGCCGGATTCCGGCTGACCACCCTGCGCCTGACCTTCACGCGGAACAGTTAGCGCACGCCCACGCAGGTCCGCAGCTGCGCCAGCGCGGCGCGGTCCACTGGACCCAGACCATCCGGCAGGGCGTCCAGCGACCAGAAGCGCAATTCGAGGCCCTTCAGCCCGTCCGCGCGGGGCACGCCCTCCCAGCGGCGCACCACGTACGCGGCGGACACCTGATAGAACTCGTCCCCGTTCGGCAGGCGCACGAAGGTGTCCGGCCCGCTGACCACCGTGAACAGGAGGGGGTCTAGCACGGTCAGGCCAGTCTCCTCTTGGACCTCACGGCGCAGGGTGTCCTCCAGGGACTCGCCGGGTTCGCTCAGGCCGCCGGGCGTGCCCCACCCGCCGGTGTCACCGCGCCGTTGCAGCAGGACCTCCTCGCCATGCAGGAGCAGCGCGCACACACCGGAAAGGATCAGCGGCATCGGGCCGGTGCGTGCGCGCAGGTCGCGGATGTACGTCACGCGGTCCACGCGAGTGCGGCGTGGCCCAGGCCGGTCAGCGGCAGGTGAGGGAGGTCGGCGCGGGGGAAGAAACGCAGGTCGGCGAGTTCGTGCCCGTCGGGCTGCGGGGTGCCGTGCCAGCCGGTCACGCGGTACGCGGCGGTGTACGCGTAGAACTGGTCGCCGTTCGGGGCCTCGCTGAGCTGCGCGGGGCCGAGCAGGTCGATCAGCCGGGCGTCGGTGACGGTCAGGCGGCTCTCCTCGTGGACCTCGCGGCGCAGGGTGGCGTCCGGTGATTCGCCCAGTTCACTGAGGCCCGCGATGAGGCCCCAGCGGTCGGCGTTCACGCGCCGCGCGAGCAGCAGGTGCCCGTGCGGATCGGTGATCAGCGCGGCGACGCCGATCAGGTTGCTGGGGCGCGGACCGATCAGCGCGTGCAGGTCGCAAATGCAGCCATCTCTGCTCATGTGAGCGTGTTACACACCATGCTGTTCAGGCGAGGCTGGATTCGAGCAGCGCACCGCGTCCCGCACCGCCGCGCACACCGCCTCCTGCACCAGGGCGCCCAGCAGCATGGGGTCGGCCGCCGGAAGCGCCCCCGTGCTGACCATGAACGCGCTGTCCCCGTCCCAGAAGGTGTGACTGGGGTGAATGACGCGCGCCAGGGCCGCCTGCGCCGCGTCCGCCAGCCGACGGCACTCGGCCTTGCTCAGGGCGTGCTCGGTGACGACCGCGACGAGCGTGGTGTTCTCCGCGTCGCCCGGCGTGAACGCCGCCGCGCCCGGCCCGACACCCGGCCCGGCCAGCACGCCGCCCCGCTCGTCCAGCACGTCCCCGATGGGGTTCACAACGGCCAGCGCCCCCACCCGCACCCCGTGGCGTTCCAGCAGGACGCTGCCCAACCCGCCCGGCACGGCACCCCGGCCCAGGTACTTCCCGGCGGTCGCCCCGGTGCCCGCCCCGACCAGCCCGCGCGGCACCGGGTCACTGCTGGCCGCGCGGGCCGCCTGTTCTCCCTCGGCGTCGCCGGGGCGGATGTCCGCGCGGCCCACGCCCAGGTCGTAGATCACGGCGGCGGGCACGATCGGCACGCGCGCCCAGGGCGTCTCGTGCCCCACGCCTCGTTCCTCCAGCACCCGCACCACGCCCGACGCCGCCGCGAGCCCGAAGGCACTCCCGCCCGTCAGGAGCAGCGCGTGAATGCGTTCGACCTTCTTCTCCGGGGCGAGCAGCACGCCCTCGCGCGTGCCGGGGCTGGGGCCCAGGAACGACGCGGACGCCACCGCGCCCGCCGGGGGCAGCAGGATCGCGGTGCAGCCCGTGCGGGCCTCCTCGTGCGTCCAGTGGCCCACGCGCACGCCAGGGATACCGGTCAGGGTGAGGTTCGGGGTCATGCGGGCATTCCAGCACCTCCGCCCGCCACCGCGCCACCCACGGCCGGGACACTCACGGCCGGACTCCTCACCACAGCACGCGGCGCAGACGGCATCATCCGGGGCACACATGAAACGCGGCTCCCTCCTGCCGGCCCTCGTTCTTTCAGCGTCCCTGCTCGCGCCGGGCGCGGAGGCCCTGACGATGACGTACCCGAACTCCACCACCACCATCCACGAGCAGCCCGGCGACTGGGCTGGCGGCGAGGGACGCGGCGCGCTCGCCGGGGCGGCGGGCCTGAGCCTCGCGCCGGGCGCGACGAGCGGCACCTGGACGTCCGCACCGATCCGCGTGCCCGCCTTCGACGAACTGATTCCCTCGTGGAACGCCGTGACGCCCGCTCGCGGCAGCGTCAGCGTGGAGGTCCGCGCGCAGAACGCGGGGGGCTGGACCCGCTGGTTCAGTTTCGGCACCTGGAGCGACGCCGGGGACCGCGCCAGCCTGGACGGGCAGAAGGACCGCGCCGGGCAGGTCCTGACCGACACGCTGCGCCTGACCGCCAAGGCCAGCGCCGTGCAATACCGCGTGACTCTGCGCGGCGCCGGGACCGGCGTGCAGCTCGTGGCGCTGAACACCAGTGACCGCGCCCGCCGCAGCGAGGCGCTGGGCGCACCCGGCAACCGCGCCGCGTGGGGCAAGGAGGTCCGGGTGCCGCAGCGGTCCCAGATGCTGTACCCGGACGGCGGGGAGGTCTGGTGCAGTCCCACCAGCGTCTCGATGATCCTGGCGAAGCACGGCGTGAACGTCACGGTGCCCGACGCGGCGCGCGGCACCTTCGACCGCGCGTACGACGGGACCGGCAACTGGGCGTTCAACGCCGCGTACGCCGGGGCGCGCGGCATGCGGTCAGTGGTGCTGCGCCTGCCCAGCCTCGCCGCCGCCGAGACCTTCACCGCGCAGGGCACCCCGCTGGCCGTCAGCCTCGGCTGGAAGGCCGGGGAACTGCCGGGCGCACCGCTGCCCACGTCGGGCGGGCACCTGATGGTCCTGACCGGCTTCGACCCGCAGGGCAACCCGGTCCTGAACGACCCCGCCGCGCCCAGCGACGCCCTCGTCCGCCGCACGTACCCGCGCGCCGCGTTCGAGCGCCTGTGGCTGGGCCACTCCGGCGGCGTCGCGTACCTGATCACGCCCCGCTGAGCCCACCTCCTCCTGACCGGGCGCACACCTGAACGGGGGAACGGTGCCCAATGTGTGGTGTTTTCTTCACGGCGCCCGACTTACCGTGTGGTATGAACCCTGCGCGCGGAAGACGACTCGACGGGCACGACCGTGGCGTGGCGCTGGTCGTGACCCTCCTGTTCACGGGCATCGTGCTGCTGATCATCGTCAGCACCACCGCCACGCTGGTAACTGGCTCCCGCAGCGGCGGCGCGGAGGAGCGGCGCGCCTACCAGGCCCTGCTGTCCGCAGAGAGCGGACTGAACACCGTGATGGTCCGCGTCAATCGCCGCCTGACCACCACGCCCTACACCGGCACCACCAAGGCGCAGCTGCAGACCTGGCTGGACGGCCTGGCCAGCCAGCCGGAGGCCAGTCTCTTCCCCACCATGACCTTCACGGCACTCGACGCCGGCCGCTTCACGGCCGAGGCGCGCGGAGCCACCGGCAACGCCGTCAAGGTGGCCCTGCAGGACTACCGGCTGACCTCCGTGTCCCTGCCGGCCGGCCTGCGCGTCCGGGCAGCCCTGACGTCCCTGCCGCAGATCAACGCCAACGGCAGCGCCCTGATCAGCGGTCAGGCCAACCGCGGCACCGTCACCACACTGGCCGGGAGCGGCCTGAACGCTTCGGTCGGCGCCAGTCAGGTGACCGTCACCGTCTCCGACTCCAGCGGCCTGATCGCGGGCGACTACGTGCAGATTCCCCCCGGCGCTGCCGGGCGAACGTTCCGCGTCGACAGCGTCGCCGGCAGTCAGGTCACGCTGACCAGCGTGCCCGCCAGCCTGAGCAGCGCGGCGGCCTACGCCGCAGGAACGGAGGTGGACCTGATGCTCAATGCCGCCGCGAAGACCACCACCAGCGTCACCGATCCGCTGACGCAGCAGGTTTCGAACGCCTCGGACTTCACGGTCGGGGAGACGGTCACGGTCGGGACCTACACCGCGAAGGTCACGCAGATCAGCGGCAGCGGCAGCACGCCCGATCAGCTGACCCTCGACTGGATTTCCGGGCAGCCCGCCGCCATCCCGGAAGGCACCCCCATTCTCCGGGACGTGGCCGCCATGCGCAGCGCACAGGGCATCAGCGTGAAAACCAACGACAATTCACTGGACAACTTCACAATGGACGGCGGGAAGGACTGCACCGAGACCGCGAAGAAAGCCGTGAGCTGCGAGGGCGCCGATGATCCCCTGCTGAACAGCAGCAGCGCTGAGGCGTTCTTCACCCAGCAGATCATGGGCCTGACCGACGCGCAGCTCGATGACCGCGTGCCCCTCACCCTGCCCGATGCGTCCGGGTCGTTCCCTCCCATGACGAACGCCGTGCGCCGCATCCGCGCGCAGGATTTCGACGCCGCCCTGAAGAACACCACCTCCAGCGGCGTGCTGATCGTGGACGGCGACATCAGCTCCAATGTCAACGGCCACACCACCTTCAACGGCTTCATCTACTTCCGGGGCAACCAGGGCGGCAAGTTCAACGGTTCCCTGACCGTCAACGGCGCGATCGCCGTGCGCGGCGGCCCCATCGAGGGCCTCACGTCGGAGGACGCCACCACCGACATCACCGGCAACCTGACCGTGAAGTTCGATGCCGTGAAGTTACGCCAGTGGCTGCTGACGTCGCAGGGCGGCTGGAACACCTCGGAAACGCAGGGCACCTGGAGGCAGCGGTGAGGGGGAGCCCGGCCGCCGGTTTCACGCTGCTGGAACTGCTGATCGTGATCGCCATCGTGGGCATCCTGGCCGCCGTGGGTTTCGGCGGATTCCAGCGCTGGCGGGCCAGCAGCGCTGTCCTGGAGGGCACGCAGGTGTTCACGCAGGCCGTGGGCGCCGCCCGCACCGGCGCCAAACGACTGAACGCCTGCCAGGACGTCAGTCTGACCGTGGGCACGGCCAGTCCCTCACTGACCCTCAAGACCTACGCCACCAGCGCGTGCAGTGGCACGCCCACCACGCGCGTGCTGCCGCTGCCAGCCGGCGTGCAGGCCAGCCTGAGCAGCGGCGTGAACAGTCTGCAGTTCCGGGCGCCCTACGGTTCGACCGACGCGGCGGCAGCGGAATTCACCGTGTTCTGGGCCGCGACGCCCGGCGTGCAGCGGACGGTCCGCGTGACCGGCATCTTCGGGAAGGTGATCGTGCAATGAAACGGAATTCTGCGGCGGCGGGTCTGACCCTGATCGAGGTGCTGGTGGCCCTGGCGATCTTCACGGTGCTGTCGGTCGCGGTGCTGGGCTCGCTGCCCACACTGTTCAAGGTCAACCGCAGCAATCAGAACGATCAGGCGGTGACGGTGGCCGCCAAGGCGTTCATGGAGTCGGTGCGGACCAATCTCAGCACGCGCGCGGCGTTCGATGCCGGCGTGCTGCCGGCCGCCCCGGACACCAGTCTGATGGGCGGCCTGACTTGCACGCCCACGCAGTCGAACCCCGTGCCGACCTGGGTGACCCTGACCGGTTCGCCTCAGGTGCGGCGCGTCACGCTGACCTGCGAGGGGAGTGGGCAGCCCACGTACACGTTCACGCTGGATGTCGGGCGGCCCGCGTCATGAGGGGAACTGCGGGGCGTGAGGGCCTGACCCTGATCGAGATCCTGATTGCCCTGGCGATCATGGGAGTGGTGCTGGTGCTCATCACGAACTGGCAGACCAGCACCCTGAACATCACCACTCGGACCAACGCCACCGGGCGCGGTCTGAGTGAACTGAACGACCTGACCGGCTACGTGGGCGACCGGGTGCGCGCCGCGCTGCGCGTGCGCGTGGCGACCTCTGGCCTGACCGTGAATTCCGGCGGTGGGAACGCCTGCTCGGCCACGCAGCCGTGCCTGGCCGTGGTACTGCCCGACGCCAGCCCGACGACGGGAGTCGTCACGAAGTACGTCCTGTACGTGTACCGCATGCAGCCCCGGTCGGAGGTCACACTGGACAAGGTGCCGGACGCCTGGGCGGAGAGCAACGTGCAGGTGCTGCGCGAGTATCGCAGCGGGGACTCCGCCACCACACCCGTGAACTGCGTACCTGCCGCTGGGGAGACGTTCGAGACGGCCAGCGGGCCGGGTTGCGCGGCCATGCGCGACCTCGCCGGGCTGACCTCATTGGGCGGGTTCAATCCGTACCTCGTGTCGGACTACCTGACGCCAGCCGACCAACTGCCGGGCGGCGGAGCGCCGTTCAGCTGGGACAGCACCACGAGATCCGTCACGCTGCGGGTGCAGTTCCGTCAACAGGCCGGTGGGCGCGTGACGACCCTGCCGCCCACGCAGGCCTACGCGCTGAACGTCCGTGCGCGGAACGTTCCCTGACAGCCGCGGGCGGGGCTGTGACAGCAGAATTCAGGAGTATTGAAGGGCGTAGTGTTGGCCCTTCAATGGAACTGGAAACCGCTGTGAGGACAGGCGGCGGTATTCAGATTCGTTGAGGAGTCAACGCCACGCCCCAGGACTCCACTCTCAAGCGCTGTCTGTCTCACGGACTCGCTCCGCCCGCTTCAGGGGTGAGCCGGGACGTCAGGCTGAGGGCCGCCTCACGCCGCTTCCTTCGTCTGGACCTGCTGCTGGTCCTGTCGGGGTTCATCCTGAGCCTGTGGGTGGATCTGCTGGACGTGCTTCTTGATCTGGCGGGCGTGGCGTTGGCTCGTGCGGGTGTCGGGTTGTTCACCCCGGAGTGGTTCTGGTCGTGGGCGGTGACCGCTCTGGTCTTCGTGAAGCTGCTGTGATTGTCTCGCGGTGGGGCTCTATGCTCGGGGTATGGATTTCCCGACGACGTGCCCGCAGTGCGCGCATGTGAACCGCGCGGAGTTCGCGGACAGCAGCGTACATGACCTGCGCTGCGCGCGGTGCGGCGCGCGGTACTGCGTGCTGGTGCGCAAGCAGAAGTTCGAGGTGCTGTTCGATCTGGGCACGCGGGCGCTGATGGACGGGTACGCGCGTGAGGCGGTGGCGAGTTTCGCGGCGGCGCTGGAGCGGTTCTTCGAGTTCTACGTGCGGGCGTTCGCGCTGGAGCAGGCCGCCGGGCGAGATGGGTCTTTCGAGGAGGCGCTGGCGGCGCTGGAGGGCACGTGGCGGCACGTGTCGAGTCAGTCCGAGCGGCAGCTGGGTATGTTCGCGCTGGCGTACCTGCTGCGCGAGGGTCGCGAGCCGGACTTCCTGACGCCGAAGGGGCTGGGGACGGATTTCCGCAACCGCGTGATTCACCGCGGCGCGCTGCCGACGCGGGCGGAGGTGGACGCGTATGCGGCGGGCGTGTTCACGCTGATCGACCGGCTGCTGACGGACCTGGGGGGCAGCACGGCGCACGCGGAGCTGGTGCAGGAGCAGGCGTTCGCGGCGCATGTGCGGGGCCTGCCGGACGGGGTGACGGTGGTGTTCGAGGAGCATCCGGGGATGTTCCGCGCGCGGCGGTTCGGGACGCTGTCGCCCATTCCGAAGCCGGATAAGGCGCGGGTGCAGGCGGCGTCCGTGCAGGCCACTGGGGTGAACGACGCGCGGGCGTTTCAGCAGGCGCTGTTCGCGCGGGCGCTGGAGGAACGCGGGTCGCTGCTGCACGGCTTCAAGGGCCCGCCGGAGCGGCCGGGCTAGGCGGACCCGCGCGGCTTCTCTACACTGCGTCATGGTTGGAACCGGTGAAGGGCTGGATCGGCGTCGTCTGGTGCGCGTGGCGCGCGGCGAGGAGCGGGGGGACCTGCTGGTGCGCGGCGCGCGGGTGGTGCAGCCTGCCACGCGCGAGGTGTTCGAAGCGGACGTGCTGGTCGCGGATGGGCGCGTGGCGGCGCTGGGCGGCGGGTTCCAGGCGGAGAGGGTGGTGGAGGCGCGCGGGGCGTTTCTGGCGCCGGGGTTCATCGACGGGCACGTGCACATCGAGTCGAGTCTGCTGACTCCGGCGGGCTTCGCGGGGGCGGTGCTGACGCGCGGCACGACCGGGGTGGTGGCCGAACCGCACGAGCTGGTGAACGTCCTGGGCGCGGGGGGCCTGGAGTGGATGCTCGCGGCGGGCCGGTCGTCGGGGCTGCGGGTGTGGGCGTCGGCGCCGTCGTGCGTGCCCGCCAGTGCGTTCGAGCGGGGGGGCGCGGTGATCGGCGCCGAGGAGACGGCGCGGATGCTGCGCGTGCCGGGCGTGCTGGGCCTCGCGGAGATGATGAACTACCCGGGCGTGCTGGGCGGCGATCAGGGCGTGTGGGACGTGCTGGAGGCCGGTCGGGCGTCGGGCCTGCGGCTGGACGGGCACGCGTCGGGCGTGCGGGGCCGCGACCTGATGGGCTACGCGGCGGCCGGGCTGCACTCGGATCACGAGGCGACGACGCCCGAGGAGGCCCGCGAGCGCCTGCGCGCCGGGCTGTGGCTGATGGTCCGTGAGGGCTCGGCGGCGCGGAACCTCGCCGCGCTGCTGCCGGTGCTGCGCGACCGCCCGCGCCGCGCGATGCTGGTCAGTGACGACGTCAGCGTGGACGAACTCCTGGAACTGGGGCACCTGGACCGCCTGCTGCGCCTGTGCGTCGCGGGCAGGCTGCACCCGGCGGACGCGCTTGCGCTGGTCACCTGCAACCCGGCCGAGTACTGGGGCCTGCACGACGTGGGTCTGGTCGCGCCGGGGTACCACGCGGACTTCGTGCTGCTGCGCGACCTGCAGGACTTCGAGGTGCTGGAGACCTTCGTGGGCGGTCAGGAGGCCCGCGCGGGTTCCGTCACCCCTCCCCTGCCGGGCGGCGGCGTGAACCTGGGGGCCGGGTGGGCGGCGGCGACCTTCGAGGTCCCCGCCCACTGGCCGGTCATGCAGGTCAGCGCGGATCAGATCACGACCGGGGTGGGCGCGCCGGGCAGCGGGGACGCGCGGCTGGTCGTCGCGGACCGCTACGGGCGCGGCGAGTGGTCGGCCTGCTGGACGTCCGGCACCGGGCTGCGCGGCGCGACGCTGGGCATCAGCGTGCTGCACGACGCGCACCACGCGGCGTTCCTGGGCGGCACGGACGACGACGTGCGCGCGGCGGGCCGGGCCCTGGAGGCGCTGGGCGGCGGGATCGTGCTCGTGTCGGGCGGCGAGGTCCGCGCGCAGCTGCCCCTGCCGTTCGCGGGCCTGATGACGGACCTGCCCCCCGCGCAGGCAGCGGAGGCGCTGGGACGCGTGACGGCCGCGTGCCGCGCGCACGGCTGCGTGCTGCCGTACCCGGTCACCACCCTGGCGTTCCTGGGCCTGACGGTCATCCCCGCACTGAAGCTCACGCCGCGCGGCCTGCTGGACGTTGCGGCGTGGCGGCTGCTGGCGCGCTGACCTGCGCCCCGGCACCCGGCGTGGCATGCTGGTGCGCATGACTCAAGGGAACGTGACGGTGCAGGTGCAGGGCTTCGGGGAGATCCAGGCGCACGAGGGCGAACGGCTGGTGCTGGCGCTGGAGCGCGGCGGGGTGGATGTCCTGCACCGCTGCGGGGGCGTGGCGCGCTGCACGACGTGCCGCGTGAGCTTCCAGGAGGGCGAGCCGGACGCCATGACCGCCGCCGAGTTCGACAAGCTGACCGAGAAGGGCCTGCTGGGCGAGGCGAGGTTGTCCTGCCAGATCGAGTGCACGGCGGGCATGAGCGTCACGCCGCTGCAGACCGCCAGCAGCAGCGGCCTGGAGCCCGGCAAGGCCCCCGCGGAGCAGATCGAGCCCGAGCCGATCTGGACCACCCGCCCCGGCGCGTCCACCGAGGGCTGATCCAGGGGCCGGGCACCGTTCCATCGGCGTCCGTCCGACTGGTCCGCGAGATTGCTCTCCGACCGGAGCAGGCGGCCGGTGGGTCAGCGGCGTCCGGCCAGGGCGCCCCGCCCTCCGCCGTCGCGGGCGGCGGCACCGTCGCCACTTCCGGCCAGCGGGTCGGTGGTGGCCCGCGTGAAGCGTTCACTGCCGCACGCGCAGCGGTCCAGCGCGCCGGCGTCCTGCTGTTCCGGGTTGTCGCGGGTGGCGCCGCAGCCCAGGCAGGCCAGCGGTCCCGTGACCATCTCTCCGGGAGCCACGGGCGACGGGGGTTCCAGGTCCCAGGGGGGCACGACCGGCAGGCCGGGGGGCGCGTCGTGGTCGTGGGTGAACACGGTGAGGTTGCCGTCCTGCTCGAAGTAGGCGCGCTGCACCTCGCCCAGTTGCCGCACGCCCTGGGCGCGCAGGCGTTCGAACAGATCCTCGCGGCTGAGGTTCGCGCGGTGCAGGGCGTCGCCGCTCAGGACGCCGTCCCGGACGAGTTCTACCGGTACGCCCTCCATGAAGGTCTCCACGCGCTCGCTGCGGATCACCAGTCGGGCCATCAGGGACTGCATCCCCACCACCAGCGCCAGCACCAGCATGGCGTGCAGCAGCGGCACCTCGGGGTAGAACATGGGGTCCCCGGCGGCGGAACCCAGCCCGATCACGATGGCCAGTTCCAGCGGGCTGAGCTGCGCGAGGCCGCGTTTGCCTGTGAAGCGCAGCAGCAGCAGCAGCCACCCGAAGATGACGGTGGTGCGGAAGACGATCTCCAGCAGGAACAGCGGCGGCACGTCGCCCAGCAGCATCCGCCCCCAGTCGAAGGGGATGATCTCAGCGCTCACCGTGGTCCTCCTGGAGGCCCAGACCGGCCAGGATGCGGCGCCGCTCCCACCCGGTCAGGGTGCCGAGTTCCGTCAGGGTCCGCTCGAAGGTGACCGAGCCGGGTTCGGTGGTCCGGAGCTGCTGCCACAGGTCGTTGCGGCGCCGCAACCGCTCGGTCTGTGCGGGGGCGTTCATTCCAGCCGTCATACCGGCAGTGTAGGGCGCCCGTCGCGGCTGTGGCCCGGTGGGTTCCTTCATGCGGCGCGGGCTCCCTGGTGACTTGGGGAGCCCGCGCCGCACGGGTATTCATCGGGATGTGGTCTGCTCAACGCGTTCGATTCCGGGGCACGGTGCAGACCGGCATCCGGGTCAGTTCAGCTGGGACGCCTGCCAGCCCTGCACGCCGGACGCGGCGTCGCCGCTGCGCAGCAGCGTGACCAGCTGGCCGTCGCGGTGGGGGCTCAGGAGCAGGGTCTGCCCGGCGTAGCTGAGGACAATGCCGCTCAGGTCGCCGCGGTTCAGGTGGTGGCTGGCGGTGGCGGCCGCGGTGACCATGAAGCGGGCGTACATGGCGAAGCTCTCGGGCAGTTCCGGCCCGAACTGGGCGAGACGCTCGCCGTCGGCGTTGTACAGCACGGCCCCATCGACGCCCGCCACGGTGCTCAGGCCCGCCAGCGGTCCGGTCTGCGCGGACGCCGGGGCCGCAGCAGCGGCGGGCGCCGGGGAGACGGGTGCCTGGGAAACCGTGGCCGGAGAGAAGGTCGGGGCGCTGGCGGGAGCGGACGCACCCGCGAACGCCGGGGCGGGGGCCGGCGCGGCGGCGACGGGCACGCCGTCACGCTGCGCGCGGGCAGCCAGGGCAGCCTGCACCTGCGGCTCGATGGCGGGCAGCAGTTCGGCGGGGGTGAAGGGTTTGCGCAGCACGCCGCGCGCCCCGGCGGCCTGCGCGTCGCGCTGGGTGACCTCGTCCACGATGCCGCTCATGAGCATCACGGGAACGTTCATGCCGCGGTCGTTCATGATGCGGGTCAGTTCCAGTCCGCTCATGCCGGGCATCAGGATGTCCGCCAGCACGAGGTCCGGGAGGGGGTCGAGGGTGTCGAGGGCGCTCTCGGCGCTGTCGGCCATGCGGATCTGGTAGCCCTGCGGGGCGAGGATGCGTTCCAGCGCCTTGCGGACACTGACGGAATCGTCCACGACCAGGACGGTAATGGGGGGGGTGATATCGGCTGGGTTCATGAGGCCTCCAGGGCGGATGATTGCGGAGCGGCGTGGGCGTGATCCTCGTGCACGGCCGCTTCCATCAGCAGGCGCGAGGTGGGCGTGGTCACGCCGCGCGGGTAGGCGCTGAGGGGATCGGGCGGCATGAGGTGAAAGCGGAAGTCGCCCGGAGCGCGGCTGCTCAGCAGGTGCGTGATCGCCTGGGGGGCGGTGCGTTCCCCGCATTCCGCGTCAATGATCTCACCTTTGCGCAGCACGAGGTGAGCGGGCTGCGGGCCATGGTAGATCAGCAGCAGCCCGGACAGTTGCAGTTCCTGCGCGCACAGCAGGATGTCGGTCAGGGGCAGGGTGCCCAGTTCCCCGCTCAGCGCGGCGCTCTCGGGGTCGTGCCAGGTGGGCGCGGTGGCGCCCCCCAGGGCCTGCAGGGCCAGCGCCAGGGCGTCCGGGGCGGTCAGGCCGGCAGGAACGCTCACGTCGAAGGGGCCGCCGTACCGGGCGGGCCGCTGCGCGCCAGGGATCAGGACGATGGTGTCTGCGGTGGCGGGGTCGTCGCGCAGGATCTCGTGCAGGTCGGCGGGACTCAGGTCTTCCAGCAGCGGGTCGATGGTCACCAGGACCGGTTTCTCGCGTTCGATCTGCGTGAGGGCGTGCAGGCCGCCGGCGGCGGTCGTGGCGGTCCAGCCGGCCGCTTCGATCAGGGCGGCGTGCGACAGGGCGCGTGACAGGTGGGGGGACACCACCAGGCAGGCGGCCCCGTCGCCCGCGGTCATGCCTGGACTCCGGCGGCGGCGAGCAGCGCGTCGAGTCGGCGGTGCAGCAGGCGTTCCTCGGCGGGTTTGGCGAGGTAGTCGTTCGCGCCGAGTTCCATGGCGAGCTGCTGGTGTTTCTCCCCAGCGCGGGTGGTCATGATGACCACGGGCAGTCCGGCGTGCGCGGCGCTGGAGCGCACGGCGCGCAGCAGCTCGAAGCCGTTCATGCGCGGCATTTCCAGGTCGCTCAGCAGCAGGTCGGCTGGTTCGCCTGCCAGCAGGCGTTCCAGGGCTTCCTGGCCGTCGCTGGCGGTGGTGACCTGATACCCGAAGCGTTCCAGGCTGCGACCCACGTGGCGGCGCACGCTGAGGCTGTCGTCGACGAGCAGGATCCGTCCGGCGCTCTGGAGGGCGGCGGCGACGCCGGTGCGCTGGGCGCGGCGGGCGCGGCGCAGACCGGCGGGGTTCAGGACGGCGACCGGGAACGCCTGTCCGTGCTCGTCGTTCAGGGTGGTCATGCCGCTGAGGTACTCCAGCGGGCTCAGGAGGTTCCCGGCGGGGCGCAGCACGATTTCCTCGATGCTGTGGAATTCGTCCACGATGAGGTGCAGCGTGCCGCCGTCTTCGGCCGGGACGGACAGGCGGGCCACGTAGCGGGTCTGGGCGGGCGTCTCGCCCCACAGGTCGCTGAGGTCCACGCTGCCGTCGGGGGCGTCACCGTCGAGGACGGTCATGCCCTGCACCTGACTGGCGAGCACCGCGACGCGCTGGGTGCCAGCGCGCAGGACGAGCACGTCGGTGATCTGCTGCGCGATGGGGACGTGCAGGGTGGTGGCGGTACCCTGGCCGGGCACGCTGCTGATGCTGACGCGGCCGCCCAAGCGGGTGATGGTGTCGCGCACGGCGTCCATGCCGACGCCGCGTCCGGCTTCCTGCGTGACCTGCGCGGCGGTGCTCAGGCCCGGCAGGAACACCAGCTGCGCGGTCTGCGCGTCGGTCATGCTGCCCAGCTCGCCGGCGCTGACGTGCCCGGACTGCAGGGCGCGCTGGCGCAGCGCGTCGTAGTTCAGGCCGCGCCCGTCGTCGCGCACGGTGACGTGCAGGTGACCGTCGGCGACGTGGGCGTCCACGCTGACCTGCAGCAGCGGCTTCTTGCCCTGCTCGGCGCGGTCCTCGGAGCTCTGCGCGCCGTGCACGGCGGCGTTCGTCAGGAGGTGCAGCAGCGCCTGCCCGAGCGGCCCGGCGTACTGCGCGTCGATCAGGCTGTCCTCGCCGTGCACGGTGAGTTTCAGGTCCTCGCGGCGCCCGGCCCAGCGGTGCAGGGGCGCGGTGACGCGCTCGAGCGGCACGAGGCGGGCGCGGCTGAGTTCCACGCGCAGCTGACGGGTGAGTTTTTCCAGGCCGGTCAGTTCGTCGCCCAGTGTGCTGATGGCCTGCGCGGTCTGCGCGCGGACCTCCACGAGGTCGGCGCTCAGCTCGGTCACGGCGCGCGCGAGGATGTTCAGGTCGTCGTAACTGTCGAGTTCCAGCGCCCCGAAGTCCGCGAGGCGGTCCTGCAGGCCCAGGTCCACGCTGACCGGCGCCTGGCCGGGCGTGCGGTCCAGCGGCACGCCCGCGCTGGCCCCGCCGGGGGTCAGGTTGGGGTTCAGGTAGCGTTCCTCGAAGTCGCGCACGGTACGCTGCACGCGTTCGTGCGCGGCGTCGAGGCTGCGGGCGATCTGCTGCTGGCGCAGCAGCAGGCCGTTCAGGCGCGCGCGCGCGGCGACCAGTCCGGCCACGTCGTCCAGCATGCCGTCCAGGCGGCCGCTGTCCACGCGGACGCTCAGGCGCGCTTCCTGCACCGGGGCGGCCTGCGCCTGCCCTTCGGGGGTGGGGATCAGGGTGGTGGGGTCCTGCCCGCTGAGCAGCGCAGCCACGGCGGCGCGGTAGCCCTGGATGCGGTGCTGCGGGGATTCCCGGACCTGCCCCTCGGCGTGCGCGAGCACGAGATCCACGACGTTCAGGCCGTCGTCGATCAGCGGCAGCGCGCGGTCCAGGGTGACGGCGTCCTCACGGGCGGCGCCCAGCAGGTCCTCCATGGCGTGCCCGACCTCGGCCATCTCGGCCAGGCCCACCATGGCGCTGCTGCCCTTCAGGGTGTGCGCGGCGCGGAACAACGCGGTCAGGTCGGGCGTGTCGGCGTGCAGGCCGGCGCGCAGCGTGGCGGTCAGTTCAGCCGCTTCCGGGCCGAAGTCCTCCCAGATGGCGGCGTTCACGACCGCGAAGGGCAGTTCTTCCTGGTCGTCGCGATTGGCCTGCCGCGCCTGCAACTGGAAGGGCTGGGTGCGCAGCAGTTCGGTCACCTGGGCGGGGCCGCCCAGGTCGGCGAACTGCAGTCCCACGTCGCCCTCGCTCTGGCCCTGCTCGATCTGGTTGAAGGCGTCACCGAAGCAGGTGTTGGCGCGTTCCAGGATCTCGGTGAGGATCGGAATGGCGTCGTCGGTGTTCAGCCACGCGCGGCCTTCCATCAGGCGTTCGAGCAGCGCGGCGAGCGCGGCGGTCTGCGGGTGGCCGTACAGGCCGGCGGTGCCGTGCAGGCGGTGGCTGAGCACCCACAGGGTGTCCAGGGCGCGGGGGCGGTCGTCGGGAACCCACAGGTCGACGGTGGCGTCCTCCAGCCCGGCAGCGACGCTGCGGGCGTCCTGCAGGTAGGTGGCTGTGAGTTCCGGGTCCAGGGTGACCGGGGGGGTGAGGGACGTCACATCGGCTCCTTTGGGCTCAGTTGGTGGGGAGCTTGAAACGCGAGAGGCTCTGCAGCAGGTTCTGCGCGAGGTGCTGCAGGCGGCGGGCGGCGGCGCGGCCCTGCTCGACGCTCTCGTTGGATTCCTCGGCGACCTGACCGATCTGCTGCACGGCCTCGCTCACCTGCTCGACGCTGCGCACCTGCTCGGTGGTGGCCGTGTTGATGCGCTCGGCGAACTGCGCGGATTCGGCGGCCAGTTTGCCCAGCTGCTCGATGCGCTCCCCGGCGACGGCGGCGACGCGGTAGCCCTGTTCCACCTCGCGGGTGTTGTCTTCCACGCTGGTGACCACTTCCGTGATTTCCAGCTGCACCGTGCGGATCAGGCTGGCGATGCGGGCGGTGGCCTGTGCGGAGGAGTCCGCGAGTTTACGCACTTCGTCTGCGACGATCGCGAAGCGGCTGCCGGCGGCCCCTGCACCGGCGGCCTCGATGGAGGCGTTCAGTGCGAGCAGGTTGGTCTGGCTGGACAGGCGGGAGATGGTGTCGACGATCTCCTGAATTTCCAGCGAGCGTTCCCCGAGGGTCTTGATGCGCCGGGCGACGCCCTGCACCTCGCGGCGGATGTTCTGCATGCCGTCCAGCGTTCCGAGCACGGCCTCGCGACCCTGCTGGGACGCTTCCAGTGCCTGGCGGGCGGATTCGGCGCTCTGCTGGGCGGCCTCGGCCATCTCGCGGAAGCCGTCGGTCACGGCGCGCACCTGGTCGGCCACGCGGCGGGTTTCCTGGGTGGTGGTGTCGGCGCCCTTCACGATCTGGTCGGTGGTGGAGAGCATGTCGCGGCTGGCGTCCGTCACGGACACGGAGGCCTTCTGCACTTCCCCGAGCACCTCGCCCAGCTCGTCGACCATCAGGTTGATGGAGTCGACGACGTTCCCCAGCACGTCCTCACTGACGACGCCGCGGCGGGTCAGGTCGCCGCCCGCGATGTCCATGGTGACGTCCAGGAACGAGCCGATGTTGTTCTGCAGCTTGGCGGCTTCCTCGCGTTCGGCGACGTTCTTCTCTTCGTTGACGCGCAGCTGCGTGGTGGCGTTGTTGAAGGTGTAGGCCATGTAGCCCAGCTCGTCGCGGGTCTGCACGGGCACCTGCACGTTCAGGTCACCGCTGGACACGGCGCGGCTGGCGCGGGTCAGTTCGGTCAGCGGTTTGACGATGGCGCGCGACAGGCGGATCAGCAGGGTGAACGCCAGCACCAGCGCGGCGATGATGGCCAGCAGCGACAGCAGACGCTGCCGTTCGGTGGTGTCCACGCGGTCGGTCAGGTCACGCTGCAGGGCGGTCAAGCCGGAGTTGTACGCGGCGCCCACCTGAAGCAGCGCGTTGTTCTGGATGCCCTGGACGTCCACGCCGTTCAGGTTGCCGGCTTCCACCGCGGCGCCCAGGTCGGCCAGGGCGGGGGTCACGGCGTCGTTCAGTTTCAGCGCGGCCTCGTTCAGGGCCTTGCCCGCTTCGGGGTCGGCGCGGACCACGCGGTCGACGCTGGCGTTGTAGGCGGTCAGGGCTTCCTGCAGCGTGACGTTCAGGTCGCGCAGCACGCTCAGGTACGCGGTGTCCTCGCCCGCCTCGCGGCGGCCGGCTTCCGTGGTCAGGCCGGCGAGGTTCAGACCCGTGGACAGGCGCGGCAGGATGCGCAGCGTGGATTCCATGGTGTGGAAGGTCTGGGGGACCGGGTCAAGCATCAGGCCCGACTGGGTCAGGAGATCTTCGCTCAGGTCGCGCTGGTAGGTGCTGAGCAGCTGGGCGTAGGTCTGCAGGATCGCCAGGTCGGGCTGCGTGCCGACCGAGTCGGGCAGGGTCTTCCAGTCGCGGCGCAGGTTCTGCACGCGCTCGCGGTACTCGGGCGACACCTGTCCTTCCAGGCGGTCGATGGCGCTGTCCATGGCGGCCGTGGCCTTCTCGGCGCCGGCCGTGTCGCCGCGCAGGGCGGTGGCGACGAAGCTGGCGAGGTTGGTGTTGATGTCGCGCAGCGGGCCGAACTGCTCGATCCCGTTCAGCTCGCGTTTGGTTTTGGTGATGGCGGTCTGCTGCTCGACGAGCAGGGTGCTGACCAGCACGGTCAGGGGGATGGCGAACGCGAACGCGGCGAGCGAGAGCTTCTGGCCCACGCGCAGCTGTCCCAGCCAGCCGACACGCTGGGCGTTGGTTTTGCGGTTGGCGCGGTTCAGGCGGGCGGTCTGGAACTGGAGTTGCATGGGTGGGCCTCCGGGCGGGGAGCGGGAAACGGGGCGGGTGGATGGGCGCGCGGCGCGCCGGGTCAGCTGAGGTGGTCGCGCAGGTCGCGCAGCAGGGCGGACGGGTTGAGCAGCGGGCCGCCGGGCACGTCGAGCAGCAGGGCCGTGCCGGGGGGCGGGGTGGGGACGCTGCTGACGCCGTAGACCTCGTCGACGATCAGGGCGACGCGTTCCCCTTCGAGGCTGGTCAGCACCATCAGGCGGGTGTCCGGCGTGGCCGGGTGGCCGAGCAGCGGGGCAAGGTCGAGCAGGGGTACGGCGCGGCCCTGGAGGGTGGTCAGGCCGCGCAGCAGCGGCTCGCCGTGTGGGAGGGGCGCGACGGTGCCGATCTCCGCGATGGTCTGCTCGCCCGAGAGGGGCAGCGCCAGGCGGGTGTCCTGCACGCGGACGAGCAGCGCGTCGGGCATCAGCCGATCAGCCGGTTCACGACGCCGAGCACCTGCTCGGGGGTGTAGGGTTTGACGATGTAGTCGTCGGCGCCCTGGCGCAGGCCCCACTTCACGTCGGTTTCGGTGCCCTTGCTGGACACGAACACGACCTTCAGGGATTCCATGCCGGGCTGGCGGCGCAGGCCGCGCACGACCTCGTAGCCGTTGCGGCCGGGCATGACGACGTCCACGAGCAGCAGGTCCGGGCGCAGCTGGTCGGCGACCGCTTCCACCTGGGCGGGGTCGTTCAGCGCGGTGACGCTGTGCGGGGTGGCTTTCAGGGCGGCTTCCATGAACTTCAGGTCGGCGGGGGAGTCATCAACAATCAGGATTCGGGCCATGGTGTTCTTTTCCTTTCCGGGCGCGTCGGTTCATGCTGGACGCGCCGCAGGGTGCAGAGGATACGTGAAGGTCGCGGGTCAGTCGGCGGCGCTGCCGAAGTCCAGTTCGTCCAGGTCGCCGCCGCGGCCGGCGTCCATGAGCACGCTGGTCAGGGTCAGGCCCATCAGCAGGAAGGACACGGTGCCGATCACCAGGGCCAGCAGGGTGGTGTCGATGCCGTTGGCGGCGATCCCGACCTTCATTTCGTCCACGATCTTGTACTGCAGGGCGGCCATGCCGGTGTAGTGCATGCCGGTGATGGCGACGCCCATCACGGCGGCCGCTCCGGCCTTCACGCCGACCAGCTGGGCGCGGGTCTTCTGGCGGGCCCAGTCGCTGGTGAGCAGGTGGAACAGGAACAGCGCGGCCATGCTGGCGCCCACGGCGATCACGATGGAGCCGATCAGCGCGAGGACGTTGATCTGGATCTCGGTGCCGGGCATGCGGTAGGCGACCATGCCGGTGTAGTGCATGACGACGATGCCGGTCCCGGCGATCGCGCCGGCGATGGCCAGCCGGGGCAGTTTCAGGGGGCCGCTGTGCAGGACGCGCAGGGCGGGGTACACGAAGGCCACGGCGATCAGGCCCGAGAGGATCGTGATCGGGTAGTTCAGGCTGGTGGCGGCGTTCACCTGGAAGGCCAGCATGCCGATGAAGTGCATGGCCCAGATGCCGTACCCGAGAACCAGAGCCTGAGCGATCAGCCAGAAGCGGCTGGCGGCGGTGTTGAACTGGCGTCCGGCGCGGCCAGCGAGTTCCAGGGACATGTACGACGCCACCGTGGCGATCGCGTAGGACAGGATGATGTAGGAACCCATCCAGGTGTGGTGCAGCATTCCAGAGTCTTCCATCTAACTTCCTCCTGTGAAACGCGGGCAGCGTCTGCGTGCGTAGCTTCGATATCCGAAAATAGGAAATCTGTACTCACATAAAACTTACTGATGACGCCCGTGTCCGGCGTGCCGGTCAGGGGGCCCGCCGCGCGGTGTGGTGGGCAGCCGACTGCACCGCTGCTGGACGTCATGGGGCCCTGCCCGCAGCCCGGCAGGCCCCCACTCTAGTCAATGAGGTTCGTGTGAGTTGCCCCAAGTGCTGTGAGCTGACCCCACGCCGAGCGGACTGCCGACCGCCCACCCGCCCGCTGTGGAGGCCTGTGCAGGGTCTTCACGGCGCGTCATGACCGCACCCGCCCCCGCCCGGGATCCTGGGTCAGGACCGGGCGGGAACGGATGGGTGCCGGAATGGGCCGTGGGCGGGACAGGGCCCTGGGGAGCCGATTCTGACCGGCTTCGGGAGAGTCGCGGTCAGTGGCCCGCGAGGGCGGCACTCACGACGTCGCGGGCCTCGGTCATGACCTGCCTCAGGTGCCCTTCGCCGCGGAAGCTCTCGGCGTAGATCTTGTATACGTCCTCGGTGCCGCTGGGGCGCGCGGCGAACCACGCCTGATCGGTGGTGACCTTCAGCCCGCCGATGCCTGCGCCGTTCCCGGGCGCGCGGGTGAGTTTCGCGGTGATGGGGTCGCCGCCCAGCGTGGTCGCGGTGACCTGCTCGGGGCTGAGGCTGGAGAGGATCTTCTTCTGCGCGGCGTCGGCGGGGGCGTCCTGGCGGTCGTAGGCGGTCTCGCCGTAGCGAGCGGTGAGGTCCGCGAAACGTTCGCTGGGCGTCTTGCCGGTCACGGCGGTCATCTCGGCGGCGAGCAGCCCGGGGATCAGGCCGTCCTTGTCGGTGCTCCAGGGAGAGCCGTCGAGGCGCAGGAAGCTCGCCCCGGCGCTCTCCTCTCCCCCGAAGCCGAAGGAGCCGTCCAGCAGGCCCTCGACGAAGTACTTGAAGCCGACCGGGACCTCCACGACACGCCGCCCGATCCCGGCGCCCACCCGGTCGATCAGGGCGCTGCTGACCAGCGTCTTGCCGATCGCGGCGTCCGCGCGCCAGCCGGGGCGGTGGCTGAACAGGTACTCGATCATCACGGCCAGGTAGTGGTTGGGGTTCATCAGGCCCGCGCGGGTCACGATGCCGTGCCGGTCGGCGTCCGGGTCGTTGCCGATCGCCACGTCGAAGTCGTCCTTCAGGGCCAGCAGGCCCGCCATGGCGTACGGGCTGGAGCAGTCCATGCGGATCTTCCCGTCGCGGTCGACGCTCATGAACGCGAAGCGCGGGTCGATGTCCTCGTTCACGATGGTCAGGTTCAGGCCGTGCTGCGCCTGGATGGCCTGCCACACCGGGAGACTGCTGCCGCCCAGCGGGTCCACACCGATCCGCACGCCGCTCTGGCGGATGGCATCCAGGTTCACGACCGTCCCAAGTTGCGAGACGTAGGGCGTGATGAAGTCGAAGTCCGTCAGGCCCGCCAGGGCGTCCTCGAGCGAGACGCGCTGCACGTCGCGCAGTTCGTTCTCCAGGATGGCGTTCGCGCGGGCCTGCACGGCGCCGGTCACGTCGGTGTCGGCCGGACCGCCGGAGGGGGGGTTATACTTGAACCCGCCGTCCTGCGGGGGGTTGTGGCTGGGCGTGATGACGATTCCGTCGGCCCAGTCGTGGTCGGGTCTGCCCTCGCGCCCGGGGCGGTTGTGTTCGAGGATCGCGTGGCTGATCAGCGGGGTGGGTGTGAACGCGCCTGCCTGCGCGCGCACCTGCACGCCGTTGGCGACGAGGACCTGCAGCGCGGTCATCCAGGCGGGTTCGGACAGCGCGTGGGTGTCCAGGCCCATGAACAGAGGCCCCCGGATCCCGGCGGCGGCGCGGTGCTCGGCGACGGCCTGCGTGACCGCCAGGATGTGCGACTCGTTGAAACTGCCGTTGATGCTGGTGCCGCGGTGCCCGCTGGTGCCGAAGGCGACGCGCTGGAGGGGATCGTGCACGTCGGGGCGGGTCTCGTAGTAGTGGGCGACCAGTCGGGGGATGTTCGTCAGCAGGCTCTGCGGCGCGCGTTTACCGGCCAGGGGGCTGAGGGTCATACCCGCCAGTGTACGGACTGCGCCCCGGCGCGGCGGCCCAGGGGCAAGACAGCGTGAAGGCGCACCCGGTCGCGCGCGCGGGCGGCTGCTACCCTGGGGGCGTGAAGGAGTTCCTGAACGACTGGTGGCGCCTGCTGAAGCTGATCGTGGGTTCGCTGGCCATTCCGGTGGTGCTGTGGTTGCTGCTGGTGTGGGCGGGCGTGCTGCGCTGACCTGATTCCCCGCCGGAGTGACACACCAATCACGCGCTGGAACCGCTCCCGGAAGCGGTTTTTTTACGCTGCGTGTTACGTTAACGGCATGACGGTCAAGCGGAAACAAGGCGCGGAAAACCGCGTGGACACCAACCACTTCGAGCACGCCCTGGTCCTGGAAACGGCGCGGGTGACCGAGGGCGCCGCCCTGGCCGCCAGCCGCTGGATGGGCATGGGCGACAAGAACGCTGTGGACGGCGCGGGCACCGAGGCCATGCGCGAACTGCTGAACAGCCTGGATATCCGCGGGACGGTCGTGATCGGCGAGGGCGAGATGGACGAGGCCCCCATGCTGTACATCGGCGAGAAGGTCGGGCAGGGTCAGTACGAGGTGGACATCGCCGTGGACCCGGTCGAGGGCACCAGCGTGACCGCCAAGGGCCTCCCGAACGGACTGGCCGTGATCGCCCTGTCCGAGCGGGGCGGCCTGATGCACGCGCCGGACTGCTACATGGACAAGCTGGTCGTGCCGCCCCCCGCCGCCGGGAAGGTGAACCTGGACTGGCCGGTCGAGGCGAACCTGAACGTCCTGGCGCAGAGCCTGGAACGCGACGTGGACGACCTGATGATCACCATCCTGGACCGTGAGCGGCACGCGGACCTGATCCGCCGCGTGCGGGCCGCCGGGGCGCGCGTGAAACTGATCGGGGACGGCGACGTGGTCGCCAGCCTGCAGGTCGGCGTGCGCGGAACGGGCGTGCACGCGCTGATGGGCTCGGGTGGCGCGCCCGAGGGGGTGCTGTCGGCGGCGGCCATGAAGTGCCTGGGCGCGGAGATCCAGGGCCGCTTCATCGCGGAGGACGACGCCATGCGCGAGCGGTTCAAGGCGATGGGCGTGGACGAGAACAGGGTGTACAAGACCAACGATCTGGCCCCTGGGAAGCAGATGGTGTTCAGCGCGACCGGCATCACGTACGGCGAACTGCTCAGCGGCGTGCGTCGCTTCGGCGGCGGGGCACGCACCCACACGCTGGTGATGGGCTACGCGACGCGCGTGGTGCGCTTCATCGACACGGTGCACCTGGAGGACGACGGGGCGCGCGTGACCATCCGCGTCTGACCCAGCCGGTCGATTCCCGGGAGGCGGCCCATGTTCGGGTGCGCCTCCTGTGCTGGTCGGAAAGGCCCACTGATCCGGGATACAAGTGATTCCACGTCATTTGGAGCCGCCCTGTGGCCCCCTCACCCTTCCGTCGCTTCGCTCCTCCCTCCTTCTCCCACACGGGGAAAGGGGATAACGGAGCGCGATCACGTGGCAGGCAAGTCATTTCAATCCCGTATGACAGCCGGTTCGCCTCAGTCTGCGCCTGACTGGAATGAGATTCTGATTTGAAGAGACACAATTTATCCTAAATCATTCAACATTGAATGAATGGGCGGTCAGCGCTAAGCTCACGGCATGACCACGCCCTCCCCGATCAAACTGGCCATCGTCTACTACTCCACCTACGGCACCAACCACGCCATGGCCGAAGCCGCCGCCGAGGCCGCCCGCGCCACCGGCGCCGAGGTCCGCGTCCTGAAAGTCCCCGAGACCGCCCCCCAGGCCGTCATCGACACCCAGGACGCCTGGAAGGCCCAGCAGGAACGCAGCGCCGACGTCCCCACCGCCACCCCCGCCGACCTCGAATGGGCCGACGCCTACCTGTTCAGCAGCCCCACCCGCTTCGGCGGCGCCGCCAGCCAGGTCCGCGCGTTCATCGACACCCTGGGCGGCCTGTGGGGCACCGGGAAACTCGCCAACAAGACCTTCAGCGCCATGACCAGCGCCCAGAACCCCAACGGCGGCCAGGAAACCACCCTGCAGACCCTGTACATCACCGCCATGCACTGGGGCTCGATCATCGTCGCGCCCGGCTACACCGACCCGGCCATCTTCGCGTCCGGCGGCAACCCCTACGGCGCCAGCGTCACCGCGAACGGCCAGCCCCTGAGCGACGAGGACCGCACCACCATCGCCCACCAGACCCGCCGCCTGATCGAAGTCACCACGAAACTCAAGAACTGACAGCGGCGTTCAGGGAGACTGAGGGGTTTTCTCAGTCTCTCTGAAACGAGGAGCTCGAAGATCCGCCGCCATCAGCGGGTGGAGGTGAAATTGAAGGGCGTGCCTTTGGCCCTTCAATGGAACTGGACACCGCTGCGAACCCAGCACCGCAAGAGGCCCGCACGACATGCACGTGCGGGCCCCCGTCATGCCACCAGACCAGCCGCTCAGCGCCAGCCGGCCGTATTCAGCACCCAGTACGGCCCGGCAGCGCCGTCCACCCGCGCCACCGACGCATCCGACACCGCCCCGAACAGCGCCGCGCAGTGACTGCTGCTGCCTTTCCACGCCGCGATCACCTCCGCCGGCGCCGTCAGACCCGCCCCGCCCGCGAGACTCTCCCCGAACACCCACTGTCCGCCCCGCGGCGGCACCGGCCGGTACCCGGCGTCCACCATCCGCTGGGACGGCACCCGACCATCCACCGCACTCCGGTGCGGCAGCGTCAGTCCGCCCGATGCGGCCAGTTCCCGCCCATACAGCGTCGCCGCGCGGTGCAGGTGCCCCTCGAACTGCAGCGCCCCCACCGGCGCGAACGACCCGCCCGGGCAGACCCCACCCCGCGCCCGCTCGGCATTGACGGCCGCCAGCATGTCCCGCTCCGCCACCGACTGCGGGAAATCCGCCAGCGGCACCCGCAGCGGCGCGAACGCCGGCGACGCCTGATAGTCGAACGTCACGCCGTACTGCGCGTCCGTCACCGTCACCTTCACCAGATCCGGCCCGGACGGCACCTCAGACGGCGAGCAGCCCACCAGCACCGACATCCACACCATCGCCGCACCCACAGCGGCACCCACCGTCACACGCGTCATACCTCAAGCCTAGGACGCCTCGCCCCCACCGGCTGCCCAATCTGACCACCCCCCCCAGCGCCGAGCCATCCCACCTCGCCGGACACGCCGACGCGCTCCCACCACCCCAGCCGCTACCCTGCCCGCATGACCACAGCCCAGCTCACCGCGCCCGGCGCGTACCCCGGCCTGAACCTCCAGCTGCACGACGGCGGCATCCTGGAAGTCGTCATCCGCAGCGACAAGACCCTGAACAGCGTGAACGCCGACGCACACCGCGCCCTGACCCGCGTGTGGCGCGACATCGACGACACCCCCGGCATCCGCTGCGTCCTCGTGCGCGGCGAGGGACGCGGGTTCAGCAGCGGCGGGGACTTCACCCTGATCGAGGAGATGAGCAGCGACTTCACCGCCCTCACCCGCGTCTGGAAAGAAGCCCGCGACCTCGTGTACAACGTCATCAACTGCTCCAAACCCATCGTCAGCGCCATCCACGGCCCCTGCGTCGGCGCCGGACTTGCCGTCGCCCTCCTGGCCGACGTCAGCATCACCGCGCACACTGCCCGCCTCCTCGACGGCCACGTCCGCCTGGGCGTCGCCGCCGGAGACCACGCCGCGATCATCTGGCCCCTCCTGTGCGGCCTGAACAAAGCCAAATACCACCTCATGACCGGCGAACCCGTCAGCGGCATCGAAGCCGAACGCATCGGCCTCGTCAGCCTCACCGTCCCCGACGACGAACTCATGGACCGCGCCTGGACGGTCGCCCAGCAACTCGCGGGCGGCAGCCCCACCGCCACCCGCTGGACCAAATACGCCCTGAACAACTGGCTCAGACAGGCCGGGCCCACCTTCGACGCGTCCCTCGCGCTGGAATTCCTCGGCTTCACCGGCCCCGACGTCCGCGAAGGCCTCAGCAGCCTCCGCGAAAAACGCGCACCCAACTTCGCGGACGACGCGCCGCTGTAAAAGGGCAGTGGGGAGTGGGAAGTGGGAAGGGAGGCTGCTGCGCAGCGGAACCCCTCAGTCAGCTGCGCTGACAGCTCCCCTCAAAGGGGAGCCTTGGACACATGCTTCTGCCGAAGCGAGGAAAGTCGATCAGCCGACCACAGCGTCCCCCACCACAGCTGACCGCTGACTGCCCCCGGCCGTCGTGCGCGCAGCGCGCGGGCCTGCGACGGGGGCGAAGGATGGCGTCAAGGCCAGACACCCCACTGCCCAACACAAACACGCCGCAGGAGTAGAAACTCCTGCCGAGCGCAGCGACCGCTTCCCCTGCCCCCCTGGGGTACTCGTATGAGCCGCTTGCGGAGGGGGCTGGGGGGTGGGGCCACCCGCCGGGAAGCACAGCCCCCTGTCCCCGCCCGGGGAACTTTCCCCTCAATCAGCCCGCCGCGCGTTATCGTGAGCCGTAAAACCATCCTCAGGAGGGATACCCATGACGACCAAACAACCCGTCCGCGTTGCCGTTACCGGCGCCGCTGGCCAGATCGGCTACAGCCTTCTTTTCCGCATCGCGTCGGGCGACATGCTCGGCAAGGACCAGCCGGTCATTCTGCAGCTGCTGGAGATCACGCCTGCGCTGAAGGCGCTGAACGGCGTCGTGATGGAGTTGCGTGACTGCGCGTTCCCGCTGCTGGCGGACATCGTGACGAGCGATGACCCGATGGTGGCGTTCAAGGACGCGGATTACGCGCTGCTGGTGGGCGCCATGCCGCGGAAGGCCGGGATGGAGCGCGGGGATCTGCTGGGCGCGAACGGTGGGATCTTCAAGCCGCAGGGTGAGGCACTGAATGCCGTGGCGAGCCGTGACGTGAAGGTGCTCGTGGTGGGGAACCCCGCGAACACGAACGCACTGATCGCTCAGCAGAACGCGCCGGACTTGGACGCGGGGCAGTTCACGGCGATGGTGCGTCTGGATCACAACCGTGCGATCAGCCAGCTGGCTGAGAAGACCGGGAAGCCCGTGAGCAGCATCAAGAACCTGACGATCTGGGGCAACCACTCCTCGACCCAGTACCCCGACCTGAGCCAGGCGACGGTGGACGGTCAGCCTGCGCTGGATCAGGTGGACCGTGACTGGTACGAGAACAGCTACATCTCCACGGTCGCCAAGCGTGGCGCGGCGATCATCGAGGCGCGCGGCCTGAGCAGCGCCGCGTCCGCCGCGAGCGCCGCGATCGACCACATGCGCGACTGGGCGCTCGGCACGCCCGAGGGCGAGTGGGTCAGCATGGGCATCCCCAGCGACGGCAGCTACGGCATTCCCGAGGGCCTGATCTACGGTTTCCCCGTGACCTGCAAGAACGGCAAGTACGAGATCGTGCAGGGCCTCCCCGTCAGTGACTTCAGCCGCGGCAAGATGGACGCCACGGCGCAGGAACTGACCGAGGAACGCGACGAAGTGCGCAAACTGGGTCTGGTCAAGTAAACCCAGGCTGAGTGGGGGGAGCGGGTGGCCTGCGGGTCGCCCGCTTCTTCGTATGTGTGGCGGCGTGCGTGGCGGGCGTGTGCTCTGCTGCGGGGCGTGATACGGATTCCGTCTGTTTCGTTAACAACCCGGAACCACACCGGGTTGCCAACTCCACGCCCGGAACCCGCTTTGCTCCTTCTCGCATCCGCTCGGGTTGAACGGTTGAGGCAAACCGTTCAACCGGAGTCCGTATGAGTGACGCGGCGTGGCGGGCGGGACTGGAGGAGCGTTTTGTGCGGTGGCTGGAGCAGGACGTGACGCACCTGCTGCCGGGCGGACCGCACGCGGACGCGCAGGCGCGCGTGGCGGGGCGGTTGCGGGCGGCGTGGGTGCCGGACTGGTCGGGCGTGACGGAGAACTACGGGGGACGGCGGGGCATCACGCGTCGTTCCTGCGGTCGAAGCTGGCGTTCGCGCAGGCCGTTCACGCGAGGGCAGACGGTGCAGGGGTGGACGCGGCAGAGGCGGCGCGGCTGGAGCGGGCGTGCCTGGACGCGGCGGGGGCGTTCTGGCGGGAGTGGGCGGGCTACCACCTGACGGTGCGGGCGGGCGCTTGACGTGCAGTCGACTGCACGTTCGACACTGGTTTTCACAGCGGTGTCCAGATGCACCCTGGAGCGGGCAGCACGCCCCAGGGCTCCGCTTCCCACCACTGTCATTTCAGGCACTCGCTTCGCTCGATTCAGAGGTATCGAGGGAGACCCTCGCCACCTCTGAACTCTGCTCAGGAGGCACCACCCCATGTTCAATGCGCTGCACACCGACGCCCTGACCGCCCATTCCGACGTTGCTCCCTTCTCCGATCGGCTGAACGAGTGCCGTGAGGCGGCCCGCGCGGCCCGGCTGAGCCGTCTGAACTACCTGCTGGGCAGGCGCTGGACGCTGCCGCGCTGGCACGTGACGGTGACCGTGCGGAGGGTGGCGTGAAGTCTGTGAGCGCGGTGGAGTTCCGGCAGGGGGTCCGGCAATTCCGGGACGTGATCAGCACACTGTCGGACGAACAGCGGGCGGACGTGGCGACCATGTGCGGCGGGCCGGAGGTGCTGGACGCCCTGTTCGAGGAGCGGGGCGTGGGGATCGGGCGGTTCGCGGCGCTGATGGGGCTGCCCGCGACGACGGTGCGGCACCTGCTGCGCGAGGATCTGCTGCATCCCATGCGGGTGAACGGCAAGTTCCGGTTCCTGCTGCACAACGTGATCGAGTTGCGGGGCGTGCAGCAGTGGCAGGCGGTGGGGCTGACGCTGGAGGACGCGCGGGCGTTCCTGGACGCGCAGGGTCTGCTGGGGTTGGTGGCGCAGGGCGGCACGATGTTCTCGGTGCAGCGTGAGGCGCCGGCCCCGGAGGCGCTCCCGGCCCTGAAGGCGGACGTGCTGGCGCGGCTGGGGGGCGCGATCCGGTCCCTGGAGGACCGGCACGTGGCGCTGGGGCAGCAGCTGGAGCGGGCCCGGGCGCTGGAACGGATGGTGCAGGAGAACGCGTTCGGGCAGTCCGGATCGGGCGCGCCGCCCGCCTGACGTTCATGTGATCTTCACGGTTGTGTGCCGTGGTGATCCACTTGCGCGCGGGGAGCATAGGGCTGTTCAGAGCGACACGGTCAACGCACCGGGCAGGAATCCGCCTGCGCCAGTCTGGGTGTCCTCGCGTCCGACCGCCCACTTTCACCTGCTGGAGGAATCACCATGTCCAACGCCATGAATCGCCGTAAGTTCCTGGGGGCCGCTGGGGCCGTCACCGCCACGGGTCTGCTCGCCGGGTGCACGCCCGCCATGAGCGCCACCCCCAGACCCGATCTGGACGCCACGATCTTCAACTTCGCCCTGAACCTCGAGTACCTGGAAGCGGCGTTCTACCTCGCGGCCGTGGGTCGCCTGCAGGAACTGGACGCCGCGGGCGGCAACAGCTCCAAGGTCATCCTGCCTGCCGGCTTCACCGGGAAGAACGGCGACGGCGTGAAGTTCGCCTCGGCGGACGTGGCCGCGTACGCCAACGAAGTCGCCACCGACGAACTGAACCACGTGAAGATCATCCGTAAGGTGCTGGGCTCGGGTGCCGTCGCGCAGCCCACCCTGGACCTGGGTCCGGCATTCGTCGCGGCGGGCAAGGCCGCGTCGGGCGGGGCCATCGCGAACTTCAACCCCTTCGCGAACGACCTGTTCTTCCTGCACGGCGCGTTCATCTTCGAGGACGTGGGCGTCAGCGCCTACAAGGGCGCGGCGCGCCTGCTGGTCGACACCAGCGCGGGCGGCAACCTGGAGAACGCGGCGGGCATCCTGGCCGTCGAGGCGTACCACTCGGGCATGATCCGCACCCTGCTGTACCAACAGCGCAACACGGACGTGACCCCCACCCTGAAGGTCAGTGACGTCGTGCAGGCGATCAGCAACCTGCGGGACAGCGTGGACGGGGCCAGCGACATGGACCAGGGCATCGTGATGAACGGCATGGCGAACATCGTGCTGGCCGACGCGAACGGCATCGCGTACAGCCGTACGCCCCGTCAGGTCGGGAACATCGTGTTCCTGTCTGAAGGCGCCACGAAGGGCGGGTTCTACCCTGAGGGCCTGAACGGCAACTTCGCCGCGATCCTCGCGCTGTAAACCGAATCAGCAGGGGGAGGGTGGCCGCGACCGGCTCCCCTCCCCCTTTTCTTCTGCTCTTTACAGCCCCTCGATGACCCACTCGCCCGCGCGCATGAGCGGCTCGCGGGTGCCGTTCTGCGTGATGCCGTCCACGTCGGTGGCGGGCGTGCCGATCATCCAGTCCACGTGGATCAGGCTGTCGTCGTTGCCCCCGGCAGCCTTCAGCGTGGCGGGGTCGGTGCCGCCCTGCACGTTCGTGGGGTAGCAGCGCCCCAGCGCGATGTGGGACGCGGCGTTCTCGTCGAACAGGGTGTTCAGGAACAGCGTGCCGGTCTGCGCGACGGGCGCGCTGGCGGGCACCAGGGCCACCTCGCCCAGGCGGGCGGCGCCGTCGTCGGTGGCGATCAGGGCTTTCAGGGTGTCCTCGCCGCGCGTGGCGCTGACCTCGACGGCGCGGCCCCCCTCGAAGCGCATGCGGATACCTTCGATCAGCTGCCCGCGTGCGCTGAGGGGTTTGCTGGCGACCGCCACGCCGTCCACGCGGTCGCGGTCCGGGGCGGTGAAGACCTCGTCGGTGGGGAGGTTCGGCACGCCGCGCACGCCGTTCTGCGCGGTTTCCGCGCCGCCCTGCCACACGTGGTTCCGGGCGAGGCCGACGGTCAGGTCGGTGCCCAGGTCGCTGCGCAGGTGCACGGCGGCGTACTGTTTGCCGTTCAGGTGGGTGGTCAGGCGCTGAAGGCGGGTCAGGTGCGCGTCCCACGCGGCGACCGGGTCGGGCTGGTCGGCGCGGGTGACGGTGAAGATGTCGTTCCACAGCCGGGCCACGGCCTCGTCCTGCGGCAGGTCGGGGTACACGCGGGCGGCCCAGGCGGGGGTGGCCATCGCGCCGACCGTCCAGTTCACCTGGAAGCTGCCGCTCGCCTCGCTGACCCGGCGCATGGCCTGCGCGGTGGCCTTGCTGCGCCCCGCGATCCGGGCGGGGTCCACGCCCGCCAAGAGGGACGGGTCCTCACCGATGATCCCGATGGCCGCGTACCCGTCTTCCACCATCGCCTCGGCCTCCTGCGCGAACCACGCGGGCAGGTACTGCACGGCGTCGTCGGTCCCGTCCTCGAACAGCGCGAGGTTCAGGTGCGGGTCCAGATACGTGACGCGCACGTCCTGCGCCCCGGCGCGGTACGCGGCGCGTGCCACCAGCCGCACCAGTTCGGTCGCCTCGACGGGCGCGCTGATCCGGACCCGGCCACCCTGCGGGAGGTTCACGCCGGTGCGCACGAGCAGTTCGGCGTAGCGCGCCAGGCGCGTCTGAAAATCAGTTGAGGTCATGACCGTCACTCTACCCGGCGTCCCCATGAGGCAGAACGGTGCCCCTGATGCGCCGTCTGGCGGATGCGACCGGCCCCTCACGCCTGCTACGGTCGGGTCACCTGTCACCTGCTGCTGAGACGGGACCCTCCTCTTCCCCGCCCCGCGCTCCGATACCGGAGCGCGACCGGGCCGATGATTCCCTCCCGGCGCGCCCTGGCGCGGGCCGGTGTTCCTCAGCAGAGGTCACATGACTGATCATTTCTCCGCGCAGGGCGAGGCCCTGTCGCCCGCTCCCCTGTCCTCTACCCCCCTGGCGCATGCCAGCGGGGTGCCCGCCCACCTGTTCGCCAGTCCGGAGGTGCCCATCGAGCGGGCCGCCGTCCGGGACGCGCTGCGCCTGCTGGACCTGCACGCAGCGGCCCGGACCCTCGACCCGGCGCTGGGGGTAGAGGCGCTGGCCCTGACGCCGGACCTGCACCGCGCGTCGCCCGCCCCGGTGGGGACCGCGCTGCTCACGCGCGGGTTTCTCGCGCCGCACCTGATCGGGAACGACCTGGGCTGCGGAATGCGCCTGCACCTGACCGGGCTGCGCGCCGACGACCTGCGGCCGCACCTGGACGCGCTGGAGCGTGAACTGCGCGCCGTGTTCTTCCAGGGGCGGCGGGCGCTGAGCCTCTCGGGCCGTCAGCGGGAGGCGCTGCTGCGCGGCGGCGTCCCCGAACTGCTCGCGGCGCCGCGCCCGGCGGGCCAGCGGGGCCTGTGGGACCTGCTCGGCGCGCAGGAGCCCGGGCCTGCCCCTCAGGCGCCGTTCGTGCACGGGCCGCTGGACGGCGTGCGGGACTGGCTGGGGGAACGCGAGCGGGCGTTGTTCGACACGCAGCTGGGGTCGGTGGGCGGCGGGAATCATTTCGTGGAGGTGCAGGAGGTCGCGGCCGCGCTGGACCGGCATGCGGCGTACGCGTGGGGCGTGCGGCCCGGCGAGGTGGTGGTGATGGTGCACAGCGGCTCGCTGGGCTTCGGTCACCTGTTCGGCGCCCAGCTGCGCGCCTGGGCGCAGGGGGTGCCGGGGGCGCCGATGCCGCTGCTGCCCGACGGTCATCCGGGCGTGCCGGGGGTGCTGGACGCGCTGCACGCGGCGGCGCATCTGGCGAGCGGGAACCGGCTGGTCCTGGCCTGCATGGTGCGCTCGGCGCTGGGCCGGGCGCTGCCGCCGGGCGTGCTGGCCGACGATCAGCCGTTCCCGGCGCTGTCGGACGCGCCGCACAATTTCGTCTGGTCCGCCGGGGACGGGCGGTGGCTGCACCGCAAGGGCGCCACGCCCGCCGCCGCGCCCGGTCCGCAGACCCCGTACGGCGAGCCGGTCCTGATTCCGGGCAGCATGGGGGACTTCAGTTACCTGATGGCCGGGCAGGGGCACCCGCTGGCGCTGGGGAGCGCCAGTCACGGCGCGGGCCGCCGTCAGCCGCGCGGGGCGGCCATGCGCCTGAGCGACGCGGACCTGCGCCGGGCGCTGGAGGCGCTGCGGGTGGTGACGCCCATCGACCTGCGCGTGGCGCGGGCGGACATCCGCGCGCGGGCCCTGTCGGCGTTGAAGCAGGAGGCGCCCGGCGCGTACAAGGCGGTGACGCCCATCATCGACACGCACGCCCGGGCGGGACTGGCGCGGCCCGTGGCGGCGCTGCGGCCCCTGCTGACCGTCAAGAGTCTGTAGTGTCCGCTGCGGGCCGCCAGTACACGCCGCGTTCGCGCTTCAGGACACCCAGGCCGATCATCTCGCGGCGCAGGGTGGACACGTCGGCGTACACCTCGCCCAGGATGGCGTTCACCTCGGCTTCCGGGTAGTGGCGGCCATGTTCGAACAGGGTGACGAGTTCGTGCAGGATGACGTCCTTCTTCTTGCGCTGGGCGGGCAGGGTGGTCAGGCGGCCGCCTTTCAGGAAGGCGCGCAGCACGCGGTCGCGGTAGGGGTCGTCGGGCGTGGGGGCAGGGGCAGCGCCGCGTACGACGTCCGCGAGGTTCAGGTCCAGCGCCGCCGCGTGCGCGCGGTGCAGGCGATGGTGGCCGTCCTGCCGGGTGAGGATCAGTCCGGCCTCGGTCAGCTGCGCGAGGTGGTGGCTGACGGTGGCGGGCGCGAGGTTCATCAGGCGGGCGAGTTCGTCGCCGCTCGCCTCGCGCGTCCAGACGAGGCGCAGCAGGCTGAGGCGCGCGGGGTGGGACAGCGCGCGGAACAGGCCGGCGCGGGCGGTGAGGTCGGCGCTCACGGGCGGGGTTCGCGCGGCCAGGGGGGCGTGCCGTGCGCGGCGCGGTGGGCGCCCTCGTAGATGCCGAGTGCGGCGTCCAGGGTGTCCAGGCGGGCCTGCGCGCGCGCCTGATCGGCGGCGTTCCCGGCGGCGCGGGCGAGGCGCAGGTCGCGTTCGGCGTTCGTGCGGATGCCCGTCACGAGGCGGTGATACAGGGCGTTCATGCGGCCCTGTGGGGTGGGGTCGGCAGCGTCGGTCATTTCGATCCTCCTCGAATCATCATGACCGATTCGATGTCCGTCGAAATGAGCCGAATGATCTACCCGCCAGATGAACCCACGCGCGCGCTCACCCCGCCGGTCACCCCCCGGCCCTCTCCCTGCCAGCGGTCCCCACCCGCCTGCTTGGCCTCGTACATCCGCCCGTCCGCCAGGTTCACCAGGGCCTCCACACCGGGCCGCTCGGTCGAGAAGGCCAGCCCGGCACTGATCGACCCCGACGGTCCCCCACCGGACACCCGCACCCCCCGCACGGCGTGCACCACCCGGTCCGCCACCGCCCGCGCCTCGGCGGGCCGCGCGGTCGGCCACATCAGCAGGAACTCCTCGCCCCCCCAGCGGGCCGCCGTCACGTCCGCACCCGCCGCCGCCTGCACGGCGCGCGCCACGTCCAGCAGCACCTCATCGCCCGCCGCGTGCCCGAAGCGGTCATTGATGCTCTTGAACCGGTCGATGTCCAGCAGCAGCACCGCCACGCTGCCCAGCCGCGCATCCTCCAGCAGGCGCGCCAGCGCCACCATCCCCCCCCGGCGGTTCAGCAGGCCCGTCAGGGGATCCGTGACCGCCAGCGCCCGCAGCGCGTCACTCTGCTGCCGCTCGGCGTGCACCTGCACGCCATGCTCGGAAAGAAACGCGATCAACCCCGACAGGAACGCCGCGTACACCAGCAGCGGCGTCTGCGCCGGAGCCCAGCCCAGCACCAGCGCCGCCGTCGCCAGCACCACCCCGGCACTCACGCGGGCCGCCAGCCGCCCCGGGAGGGTCGCGTGCAGGACCGCCGTCACGAGTGCCAGCGCCAGAAAGTACGCGGGCGGCACGCTCCCCGTCCGCACCGCCGACCCCGCCACCACCCCCACCAGCCACACCGGCAGCACCCAGGCCAGCCCGCCCGTCAGCCAGTGCAGCGGCACGCGACCACCCGCGATCAGCGCGGCCGTCACCACGCTGACCAGCAGCGCGCTGCCCAGCAACCACACGTTCTGCGCGCCGTGCCACAGGTCGAACAGCAGGAGCGCCGCGTGCGTCACGCAGGCCATCAGGGCGATGCGCAGGTACGCGTGGGCAAGCCGCGCAGCCGGCGCGAGCGAAACGGGCGGGCGGGACATCACCTGTCAGTGTAGAGAGCGGCCCTGACGGGCACGTCACAGCAGGCGAGACGTCACCGGGCCCGGCGACACTCCCTGCACGGTTCCACTTCCGGGCGCTACCAGCCTTCGATCTGCCGACCCGCCTCGAACGCCGCGACGCCCGCCGCGACACTCAGGTTCAGGCTGCGGCCCCCGCCCGGCTGCGGCAGCTTCAGCTTCGGCAGGGCGTCGCGCAGCCACGCGGGCAGCCCGCGCGATTCCGGACCGAACAGCAGGTAATCGCCCCGCCGGAACCCCGCGCGGGTGTGCAGGTCGGTCGCGTGCGTACTGAACGCCCACACCCGCGCGCCCGCACCCAGCGTGCCCTGAAAGGCCGTCCAGCTGGCGTGCTCGTGCAGCGTCACGCCCTCCAGGTAATCCATCACGGCGCGGCGGAACTCCCGGTCGTGCAGGTGGAACCCGAACGGGCGGATCAGGTGCAGGTCCGCGCCCAGCACCGCGCAGGTCCGCGCGACGTTCCCGACGTTCCCGGCCTTCTCCGGCTCGAACAGCACCACCCGCAGCAGCGGCCCGTCCCCGCCCGGCGCCGCGTCACTCACCGCTGACCTCCGGGGCGGGCGCCACGCGGGCCAGCAGCACCGTCGCGCGCGTCTGCACGTGCAGCGGCGCCAGACCCTCCGACGTCTTGAAACTCACGCCCACGTCCCCTTCCGGTAGCGAGAGCAGCGCCGCGACCGACCGGGCGATCTCCGCGCGCAGCAGCCCCAGCTTCGGGCGGTCCAGCGTCACCACGACCGCCACGTTCACCGGCACCCAGCCCCGCTCCTGCACCAGCGCCAGCGCCCGCTCCACGATCACGCGCGAATCCATCCCACGCCACTGCTCGGCGGTATCCGGGAAGTACTGCCCGATATCCCCCAGCGCCAGCCCCGACAGCAGCGCGTCGGCGACCACGTGCAGCACCGCGTCCCCATCACTGTGCGCCACCGCACCCAGCTCCGCGTGCGGGACGTCCACGCCGCCCAGCACCAACCGCCGCCCCGCCTCCAGACGGTGCGCGTCCTCCCCGAACCCAACCCTGAACGGCCACGAACTCATGCCCGGAGTGTACCGGCCCCGCCCCCACCCCACCACGCGACCGTCCCTGACGCGCCCACCCGCCACGCTGAACACCACGCCCCGCACCTAACGCCCCCTTAACGGTCCCTCCAGCATGCTGCACTCCACCCGGCCCCCCCACCCACCCCCCAGGGAGACGCCCGACCATGACGCACCTGCACCTCGAAGACGACCTGTTCCACCTGCTGCCCCTCCCCGCCCTCCGCTGGCCCGCCCACGCCCCCACCCACGCCCAACCCAACCACGCCTACCAGCGCACCTACCACCCCACCGCGCTCCCCCGCCCCGCCACCACCTGGCCCGACGGCACCCACCAGACCCGCCTGCTGACCCGCAGCGGCGACCGCCGCGTGTGCCGCCTGAACCTCAGCAGCCTCCCCAACGGCGACCGCATCCTGCTGATTGAAGACGTGCACACGTACCACCTGCACCCCATCACCCGCCTGCCCGACCGGGACGCCCTGCTGCACGACACCGCCCAGACGCACGACGTGCACACCCTGATCACCCTGCGCGTCCCCCCCCTGCACGACCAGCGCCGCCAGATCGGCGACCCACCCGTCGACCAGGCGCTGCGCCACATGGCCCGCGACCTGACCGACACCGCCCGCACCTGGGCCGGCAGCGCCTTTCACATCGGCACGCACGACTTCGCGCTGCTCAGCCCCCACCCCACCACCCCCGACCAGCTGGCCCCCCTGCTGCGCCGCCTGGACAGCCACCTGAGCGCCCTGGGCCGCCACCCCGACGTCCGCACCGGACTGGCCGACGCCCCCCACGACGGCACCACCCTCGCCGCCCTGCTGGGCACCGCGCAGGAACGCGCCGGCAGCCACCACCGCCCCACCCGCCGCCCCCTGGACAGCCTGCGTCACCTCCTGCACCCCAGCGACACCCCCCACACGCTGTTCGCCCTGTAACGAGGCCGACCGCATGACCCAGCACCGCCACCCCACCCCCCACACCCGCCGCCTGGGGCAACCCCTGCCGCCCGCCGACCTGCTGCACCTGAGCACCAGCGACCCCCACCTGACCGTCCACACGGCCCGCGGCCCCCTGCCCGTGTACCGCTTCACGCCCCTGCAGATGGCGCTCCTGACCGGCGAGCGCGTCCCCAGCGCCAGCCACTGGCCCGAGCACCTCAAGGCGTTCCTGTACCAGTACGTGCCGCTGCCCACCCTGCCCCCCGGCCCCCACCCGCCGACCGGCACGGTCCACGCGCAGGGCCGCGACCCGCACGGCCTGCGCACCTGGGACCACACCACCTACCAGGGCTGGCCCCTGTACCTGTACGCCCACGACCAGCCCGGCCAGCCCCCCAGCGGCGACGTCCCCCACCTGTTCACACCCGTCCGCCTGGACCAGGCCCCCCTGCCCGGCACCCACCACCGCCCCCACGGCCCCTAGAATGAAACACGCACCACACTTCAACGGAGGATTCATGACGCAGAACAACAACTTTACCGGCATCAGTCTCAGAAATGGACAGCTGTACGCCACTCGGCAGGGACGGGATTACGCCCTGTTCATCTACACCCCGCTTAGAGAGGCCTATACCGGACAGTACGAGGTACCATTTGGAGTCAACTGGCAGCAATACAACAAGCCATTCGTGAAACAGTATGTGCCCATGCCCGTGGTGTCTTCACTCCCAAGCGGTTTTACCTTCACTTCTCAGGATCGTCCAGGGGATACTTGGTATGGCTATCAGCAGCAGATTTGCAACGGCTGGCCTCTGTACTATGTTGAGAATGTTCATCAGGGTGGACAAACCATGCAGCCAGCTATGTTTGAACCTGCCATGCAGCCGCTCACGCCGCCCAATCAGAATAATTCAGCGATGGAAATTAACCAGTCGACGGCTGAGGGTGAGGAAGTTGGGTTTCCTGGCCCTTACCTTGGGCCGTAATGTTCTTTGAATAATTCGCGCAACCAGCGTAAGATTGCCCCGTGATCCAATCTGCGGATTGGGTCACGTTCCTCCCCGGATATCTCACTTATTCCGAGTATACGCCCTATTTTTAATTTCTGATTGAAATGAATCGTCTGATTATAATATGCAATATTTAACCATGTCATGACCTTTTCCCGATTAAATTCATCAATATCCATAACGATTGTAATGAGTAGTTCAATAACTTCCCATGGGTTAATTTTACTGTCCATGGCTTCAATGGCTCGCGGAATTAATTTTCGCGCCCTCGGTGATTTTCCACAGGAGTAGTAATACTTTATTGCATTAATATAATATTCGACGTCATTAAATAGTTCTTCGCTAGAGGATTTATTTCTATAGGTCTCAATTGCCCTAAGGCAAGATTTAAAATCACCAAAATACAGATAAATTTGAGCCTTTCTCAAAAGGATTCTCTTCTCGAGTGAATGATTATTAGATCTTATAGCATATTCTAATATTCTATCCGCTTCTGCGTTTACCTCTATAATATCGTAATAGTCAGCAGAAATAAGTGCGTGCAATATCTTTTCGTTAACTTCGAATGTCATGGCCTCATTCAGATCCGATGATATGGTTTTTAGATCATAGATCATCGATTCCATTCGGGCTCTTTCACCAATGAAACTTTGATTGACAAATATATTCAGCTTATACAGGACAATTCTCACAGAGTCTTCTGACTCTATGGCAAGCTTCAGTGCTTCTTCGAGCAACTCTGTCGCCTGATTAAGCTGTCCCTGGCTTCCCCGAACAGCTGCCAGGGTGTTCAGCACCTTCATGCGGCTGGTGGGGTCGGTGGCCAGTGGTCCGGCCAGGAAGTGCCCGGCGAGCGTCTGGGCGTCCAGCAGGCGTCCGGCGCGGTACGCGAGCCACATGCTGGCGATCTGCGCGGCGGCCTGTACGCTTTCGGGGGCGCTGGCGTCCTCGGCGGCGTCGGCCAGGGTGGCGAAGGTGTCGGTGCCGCTGGCGTGCAGGCCGCGCCGGTCGTGGTGCGCCAGGAAGTGGTCCATCTGGGCGGCGGTGGCGTCCCCGCGTTCCAGTGCGGTGTGCAGGGCGGCCAGGATGTTGTCGCGTTCGGCGTCCACCGGGGGCGCTTCGGGGGGCTGGGCGGTGAACCACGTCAGGTAGTGGTGGGCGTGGTCGGCGCGGGCCTGCGTGATCAGGTCCGGGTGCGCGGCGGCCTGTTCGTTCAGCAGGCCGCGCAGCGCGGGGTACAGGCGCAGGCGTTCGGTGCCGGGCTGGTGCGTTTCGAGGAAGTTGTGCGTGAGTAGCTCGTCGATGAGGGGGGCGGGGACGCCCAGGTGGGGCGCGTCGGCGGGGTCGAGGTCGCTGGTGACGCTCAGGCGTAGCGCCGCCTGCTGCTGTTCGTGGGTCAGGAGGTCCCAGGAGCGGCGGGCGACGGCGGTCAGGCCGCGCCGTCCGTCGCTGTCGCCGCCTTCGGGGGTCAGCTGGGCCGCTTCGGTCAGGACGCGGGCGTACACGGCGTCCAGGTGCTCGACGCGCAGCCAGGACGCCGCGAGGGCCAGCGCGAGGGGGTGGCCCTGGAGGCGGCGGGTGATGCCGGCGATCAGGGCGGCGTTCCCGGCGTTCAGGGTCAGGTCGCGGCGGGTGCGGGCCGCTTCGCGCAGGAAGAGTTGCGTGGCGCTGCTCGCGGCGATCTGCGCGAGGTCCGCTTCCGGCGGGGCCTGCGCGAGGCCCGCGAGGGGCAGCAGCAGGTCGCTGGGGCGCAGGATGCCGGGGGGGCTGCGGCGGCTGCTGACCACCCAGTGCAGGGCGGGCAGGTCGCGGCGCAGGGTGCCCAGCAGGTCCGGCAGGTCGGGCAGGGCGTCGGCACCGTCGATCAGCACGGCGGCGTTCGGGGGGATCAGGTCGGCCAGGGCGGTCAGGGTGGGCGGGGCCGCCTGGCCGGGCGTCAGGGCGGCGGCGAGGCGGGCGCTCAGTTCGGCGGCGCTGCTGGCGCCTTCGGCGTCCACGAGGGTCACGGGGCGGTCCAGGCGGGTCAGTTCCCGCAGGAGTTCGCGGGTCAGGGTGCTCTTGCCGATGCCGCCCGGGCCGGTGATCAGGGCCACGCTGCCGTTCGCGTCCGGGCCGGGCGTGAGGGTCCAGGCGAGTAGCGCGTCGAGTTCCGCTTCGCGGCCCAGCAGGCGGGCCGTCACGCGGGGCGCGCGGGTGGGGGCGGGCTGGTCGGCGTCCAATTCGCCCAGTTCGGCGCGCACTTCCGCTTCCAGCGGCGAGGTGGGCAGCGTGTGGGGCAGCAGGCGGCGCAGGAAGTCCGCCTCGGGGGGTGGGGCGGCGGGGGTGCGGTAGGCGCGTTCGGCCCAGGTGGCGGCGCGGGCGGGTTCGGCAGCTTCGGCGGCGCGCAGCGCCTCGACCTGCACGTGCCGGGCCAGCCGCTCGCGCTGCGTTTCGACCCAGTCCTCGAATTCGGTCGAGACGCCCTGCAGCGGGACGCCGTGCAGGAACGGGCCGGGGTAGGCGTCCCAGGCGGCCTCGCCGCGCAGGGTCAGCAGGTGGGTGGCGTCGGTGGTCAGGGAGGTGGTCAGGCGCTCCTCGCCGCCCAGCGCGTCGGGGTGGGTTTCGCGCAGGGTGTGCAGGGCGACGCGCAGGCTGCCTTCCGGGCGGGCCGCGCCGGGCCACAGCAGGGTCGCCAGTTGGCGGCGGGGCGTGGGTCCTTCCAGGGCCACGTACACCAGCAGCAGCAGGGACTTGACCTTACGGAAGCCGTTCAGGTCCAGGCCGCCCAGCGTGGTCACGGTGGGGGCGGACGGCGGCGTCAGGGTGAGGGTGGGGGCGGTGTCAGTCAAGGTCGGTCACCGCCGCGCCGCGCGTCGCGTCCCGCAGGGCCGCCGCGAAGGCCCCGGCGTCCTCGGGGTAGAGGTGCACGTCGAGTTCCACCCCGCCCGCCGTGTACGTCTCCTCGCCGCGCGTGACGTCCCAGGTGCCCAACAGGTGGTACAGACCGCTGACCGCGTCGAACGGCACCGCGACCCGCACGGTGCGGCGCGGGCGGACCTCCAGCCGCTCGGCGGTCCGCAGGCACTCGGCCGCGCCGCCCCCGTACGCGCGAGCAAGCCCGCCGGTGCCGAGTTTCACGCCGCCGTAGAAGCGCACCACGACGACCAACACGCGGTCCACGCCCTGCCCCTCGATGGCCCGCAGGATCGGCGCGCCCGCCGTGCCGCCCGGCTCGCCGTCGTCGTTGAAGCGGTACGCACCCCCGATGCGGTACGCCCAGCAGTGGTGCGTGGCGTCCGGGTAGCGCGCCCGCAACACCGCGAGCTGCGCCAGCGCGTCCCCTGGCGTGTCGGCGCGGTCCGCGAAGGTCAGGAACTCGCTGTTCTCGATCACCGCATCGAAGCGGTGCGGTCCGGCCAGGGTCGTGAACGGCGCCGGCAGTTCGGTGTCCGCCACGGTCAGAGCAGGCCCCGCCCGGCCAGCACGGCCCGCGCGTGCCACATCGCCAGACTGCTAGACCCGTCCAGGAGCTCCCCGGCGTCCAGGCGGCGGTACGCCTCGGCCAGCGGCACGACCACGCGCTCGATGGTCTCGGTGTCCTCGTGGTGCATGTCGCCCAGCGTGACGCCCAGCGCCAGGAACGGGTAGAAGATCACGCCGCTGATGCTCGGCTGCGGGTAGAAGCCGGGCAGCGCCACCCACTCGGCCGCCACGCCCCCCACCTCCTCCAGCAGTTCCCGCTGCGCCGCCGCGAGGAGGTCCTCGCCGCGTTCCACGCCGCCCGCGACGACCTCGGTGACGGTCGCGCGCAGCGGGTAGCGGTACTGGCGGATCAGGACCGCCTCGCCCGCTGCCGTGACGGGCAGCACGAACACCGCGCGCGGCCCGCGCGGCCGGTACTGGTAGGTGGTCTCCACGCCGCTGGGGAGGCGCACGCGGTCCTCGAACACCGTGCGGAACCCCGACACGATCTGCCGGGACTCCAGCGTCTCCCACGGCTGCGTGTCGTCCTCGACGAGCGCCGCCCAGTTCGGATGAATCATGCCCGCAGGCTACCAGACCACCCGTTCACCGCAGGGAACGCCGCGAGAGCCGCCAGCCCACCGACCGCGACGCGCGGATCAGCGTGGGCACCGGCAGGACCACGCGCGGCGTCCACCACGTCTGCGCCGCCTTGTGCAGCGCCCAGCCGCCCCCTAGCGTCACGGCGGCATGCTGCGCCAGTCCGTCCCGGGACCGCCACAGCAGCACCGTGCCCGGCTGACCGTCCCGCCCGCCGGGCCGGGTGCGCTCCTGCAGGAACGCCTCGAACGGCTCGCGCTGCATCCACTCGGCCGCCGCACCGGGAACGCCAGCCGCGCCCATCACGGTCCCGAAACAGTTCCCCGCGCTGCCCTGCGGGAACGTGCCCGCCAGCGCCCGCACGCCCGGCAGGACCTCCTGCGCCGCGCGCCACACGTCCGGCGGGACCTCCGCCCGCTGGCAGGGCACGCCAGACGCCGCGACGACCCGCGCCAGGACCCCAGCGGTCAGCTGCTCCGGGCGCCACAGGAACCGGCCCGGCGGCAGGCCCAGCCCCGGGAAGGCGCGGCCCAGCGGGACGTTTCCGCGCCCGTGCCGCACCTGCGCGCGCAGCAGCGCCCGGCGCGCCACGGGCGGCAGGGCGTCCACGTCCGACAGGGTCAGCCACGCCACCCGGTCCGCCAGAGCGGAGATGTTCCATTCGGTGACGGTGTCGCGTGCCTCGGGGGTCAGGGTCAGCCCTTCGCGCGGCACCGTGTCCAGACCCAGCGCGTCCAGGCTCAGCGCGGCCGCCTCGCCCCCGGTCAGGTAGAACGGCTGCCGCACCGGGGCCAGCCAGCCGCGCCAAGCCGCCAGCAGCGCGTCGTCCACCGGGATGTTCAGGACGTTCAAGAACTCAGCAGCTCCGCTTCCTCCGGCAGGCCCAGGTCCGTGTCCGGCCCCGCCGGGTATGGGAAGCCCAGCACGCGGCCCATCGTCAGGAGTTGCCCCTTGTGGTGGAACTCGTGCGTCAGGGGGTGCAGGAACAGCCAGCGGCCCGTGACCTCCAGCTCTCGGTCCCGGAAGGGCACGCGGCGCGGCTCGTCCGGGCTGACGAAGGCATCCAGCGCCCGGTCCACCAGGGCGTCCACGTCCGCGTAGACGGCGCGCAGGGCCGCCACGTCCGGCAGCGCGCCCGGGTCGAGCCGCACGACGGTCTCGCCCAGGCCCCGCTCCGCGATCCACACGCGGTAGCAGTCCGCGACATGCACCTGCACGTTCCGCAGACTGCCGAACGCGAACTCAGGGCGTTCCAGGGTGTACACGTCCCCGGGCACAGTCTCCAGCCACGCCAGCAGGCGCTCGCGGCCCACGCGGGCCCAGGCGTACGCAGCGCGCAGATCGGCATTCGGTGCGGTCATGCGGGCAGTCTCCCCCACCCCGGCGGGCGGGCACATCTGCCAGATGGACACCCGCCCCAGGACCGGGGTGGGTCAGCGGTGGCCGCGCCGGGGGGCGTCCGGGCTGGGGGCGCCGTGCAGGACCTCGCATTCCACCTTCTTCCAGAAGCCGAAGAAGCGCCGCACCGGCCCGTCGTACGACGTCAGGCGTTCGGGCTCGTGCACGACCACCCGCAGGTCCGGGTGCGCGGCGCGCACACCCGCGAGGATGCGCGTGAATTCCGGCGTGAAGTTCCGCGTGACGTGCAGTTCCCCCGCCCCGTACGCGCGGGCGAACGCCGCGAGTTCCCCGGCGACCGCGCCCACCCGCACGTGCGTGGGCGCCCGGCGCGCGGCGGCGATGTCCCGCACGCCCTGATACATGAACGCCAGCCGGGGAAACGCGATGGGCACCCCCGACAGGAAGGGCCGGTCGAACACGAACAGCGCCGGGGCGTCCGGGCAGGCGCTCAGGGCCGGGTCCGTCACGGACAGGCCGTCCCCGTGCACCCACACCACGCGCGGGGAGGTCGGCCCGGTCGGCTGGATCGGCGCGGACTCCACCTCTTCTGCTGGCTCGGCTGCTGGCGTGACGCGGCGCGGGGCTCCGGCCTCACCGGGCGTCGGGGCCTCCTCGGGGCGGTGGCCGCTGAACAGTCGCGCTTCCAGCTCCTCGTAACTGCCCCGGAACGGGCAATTCGCGGTGCAGGTGCGGCACCAGCGGCCCCCGCTGAAGCGCTCGACGTTCTCCTGATTCATGAAGTACGGCTTGTTGCTGAAGGTACTCGCCACCCACTGCCACGACAGGGCGTTGCTGGCGATGTCCCCGTCCAGCAGGTGCTCGCGGAAGAACGCGTACCCGGCCCGCCAGTGCACCCCGCGCCAGTGGATCAGGTACGCCGCGAACCACAATCTCTCGTGGTTGTGCAGCCAGCCGTCACGGATCAGGTGCGTCACCCAGGCGTCCACGCAGGGCAGTCCCGTGCGCGCCGCGCGGACATCGTCCGGCAGCGCGTCCGTCCAGCGCGCGGGGTACTTGGGCTCTTCCAGGTTGTCCAGCACGCGCGCGCCCTCCTGCCGCAGCACCAGCCGGAAGAACTCCCCCCAGGTCAGCTGCCGCAGGAACTCGTCCCGCTCACGGCCCCGCAGGACGTGGCGGGCGTGCGCGCCGACCTCGCGGATGCCGATCATGCCGTGCCGCAGGTACATGTTCAGGCGCGACACGTTCCCCGACAGGTGGTTGCGTTCCCGGTACCCCGCGCCGGTCCAGGCGTGCAGCGCCGCCAGTCCCGCCGCTCGCCCACCGGGCCGGGCGGGCAGGCGCGGCTCGCCGGTGTACAGGCCGGTCAGGGCGGCGCCGAGCACGCCGGGCAGCTGCGCGTCCGGGAGGTCCAGGGGCAGGTCGGCGGTCGGGGCGGTCATGCGGTCAGGATGGCAGGGGGCCGCCCGGTCAGACCGTACGGTCGCGTGCAGAGGTGAGTAGGAGGCGACTCACCGTCATCACATGCTGATATCGGAATCTGATAGCCGTGGATCCGAACCTCTTCAAGGGCAACCTCGACCTGATCCTCCTGAGCGTCCTCGAACGCGAGGGCGGCTACGGGCAGGACATCGCCGCGCGCGTGCACAGCGGCACCGACGGGCACATCCGACTGAACGCGGGAAGTCTGTACCCCGCGCTGCACCGCCTGGAACGCGCCGGGTTCCTGCGCGCCCAGGAGACCAGCCCCGCGCGCGGCGGCCCCCCGGTGCGGACGTACACCCTGACGGACGCGGGCCGCGAGGAGCTCGCCCGGCGCCGCGAGCGCTACCACGCGTTCGACCGGGCGCTGCGGGGCCTGTGGTGAGCGGCACCCCCCCGCGCGAGGTGCGCGCCTACCTGCGCCGCGTGACCTGCCTGATCCCACCGCGCGCCGCGCGGGTCGTGCAGGCCGAACTGCTGGGGCACCTGCACCTGGACATGCTGAACGCCCGCGTGCGCGGCCTGGACGAGCCGCAGGCCTGGGCGCAGGCGCTGCGGGACGCGGGCTCCGCCCCGCTGACCGCGCTGCGCTTCGCGCGGACGTACACGCTGGGGCTGGCGCTGCGCTGGCTGCTCGCGGCGGGCCTGCTGGGCGGCGCGGCGTACGCGCTGGGCACGCACACCCCGCCTGCCCCCGCACCCGCCGCGCAGGTGGGCCGGTGACCCCGCAGGCGCAGGCCAGACCGAGCCGCTGGCGCACCCTCTGGCAGGAGTGGGGATCGCCCGCCCTGGTCGCGCTGCTGCTCACGCAGTTCGGTGCGACCGCCGTGCGCGTGGACGGCGCGAGCATGCTCCCCGGCCTGAGGCACGGCGAACAGCTGGTCGTCCCGAAGGTCGAGGGCTGGGCGCACCGCGCCGGGCTGGGCACGTACGCGCGCGGCGACGTGGTCGTGTTCAAACCGCCCCGCAGCGCCGCCGCCGAGTGGACGCGCGAGTACCGGGGCGTGACCCTCCCCTGGGCGTACCGCCCGTACCTCGTCAAGCGCGTCGTGGGCCTGCCCGGCGACCGGGTTCAGGTGCGCGGCGGGACCGTCCTCGTGAACGGCCAGCCTCTCTCCGAGGCGCGCACGCAGGCGTACTGGGACGCCAGCTGCCACGACACCGCCAGTCCGCTGGCGAACACGCCCGCCGTCACCGTGCCCGCCGGGGCGTACTTCGTGATGGGCGACAACCGCAGCGAGGGGGGCAGCCTCGACAGCCGCGTGTTCGGCCCGGTGGACACCGCCGACATCGCCGGACGGGCCGTCGCCAGCGTGTGGCCCCTGACCGTTCCCGAGCACGCGCAGGCCCCCTGCGACGGGCAGGCGCACCCCGAGCGGCGCGTGCAGCTCAGCGGCCCGGCCCACTGGAATCCGCGGCTCCTGCCGGGCGACTGAACCACCCCTGCACCTGCGCGTAGCTGGGGCCGGGCGTGGCGGGCGGCGTGCCGCTGCCGAGCAGGTCGCGGGTGAGGGTCAGGGTGTGCCCCAGCGCGGCGAGCATCAGCGCTGGGCCGGTGCTGACGCGGCTGGCCCCGGCACGCAGCAGGGTGTGGGCGTCGGGGCCGCCGGGCAGGAGCATCACGCTGACCGGGCCGCCCAGCGCGCCGCGCAGTTCGCGCAGGGTGGTGGGGTCGGTCAGGCCGGGCACGAACACGCTGTCCGCCCCGGCGTGCAGGTACGCCCGGCCGCGCCGGACGGTCTCCGCGAGGCGTTCGCCGGGAGTGGCGCCGAACCCGGTGAGGTACGTGTCGGTGCGGGCGTTCAGGTACGCGGGGACGCCCAGGGTGTCGGCGGCGTGCCGGGCGGCGCGCAGTCTCAGGACCTGGTCCTCGACGGGCCGCAGCGTGCCCCTGTCTGTGGCGTCCTCCAGGTTCAGGCCCGCCACGCCCAGCCCCAGCGCGCGGGTGACGATCAGCGCGACGCCGTCGGGGTCAGGGGCGTACCCGCCTTCCAGGTCGGCGGTGACCGGCCGGGAGGTGGCCCGTACGATGCGGGCCAGGGCGTCCAGCAGGTCGTCCACGGGCGCAGCCTGCCCGTCGGGGTACCCGAGTGCGAAGGCGATCCCGGCGCTGGTCGTGCCGATGGCGGGTGCGCCCGCGTGCTCCAGGGTGCGGGCGCTGGCGGCGTCCCAGGCGTTCGGGAGGATCAGACCATCTTTGTGGGCGAGGTGGAGGGTGCGGGCGTGGTCGGGTCGGATCATGGGTGGGCTCCTGAAGGCATGGGGGAAGGTCGTCCGGTGCCACGACGGGCCGGACAGCGGAAGCAAGATGGATTACGTGGGGTTCAGACCTGCGTGCCAGGCGCGCAGCACGGCCTGACTGCGGCGCGGCGCGTGCGTCTGCAGCAGCGTCTGCACCTGCGCGGGCGTGGGCCGCGCGGGCAGGGCGTGGGTGCGGCGCAGGCTGGCGGCCAGCGCGGCGTCACCCTCGGGGACGACGTCGGGGAAGCCCAGGACGCGCAGCAGCACGTAGTCCGCGGTCCAGGGGCCGATGCCGGGCACGGCCAGCAGCGTGCGGCGGGCCGCGCCGACCGTGCCGCGCGCCAGGGCGTCCAGGTTCAGTTCATGCCGCGCGACCCGCCCGGCGAGGCGGCGCAGCAGGGCGGCGCGGGCGTCGGTCAGGCCGCAGGCGCGCAGGGCGGCGTCGTCCAGCGCGGCCAGCTGCGCGGCGGTGGGGGGCGCGGTCAGGCCCCCCGTGACGGGCATGCCGTACTTCAGCGTCAGCGTGCGGCGCACCCGGCAGGCCTGCGCGAACGTGACCTGCTGGCCCGCCACCGCCCAGATCAGCCCGTCGAAGGGTTGCGGGACCAGCGGAACCGGCCAGTCGCCACTGGCCAGGGGCGCGTGCAGGCCCAGTGCACGGACGGTCAGGGTGTGCAGCGCCTCCCAGTCGGCGGGCGTCAGGGCCTCGGGGACGTCCGGGTGCACCTCGACCTGCCCGGCGGTGACCTGCAGCGTGACCCGTTGCGGCCCGCCAGGGAGGGTCCACGCGAAGGTCACGCGGCCCGCCTGCGCCTCCACCCGCTGCGTGACGCTGTCCGGGTCGCGGCTCAGGTCACGCCACACGACCTCCAGCGGAAACCCCGGCGGGAGGGTCAGCGTGAGCCTGCCGCCCGTCCCGGCGTGCCGCCACGCCTGCGGGGTCAGGTGCATCACCCGGCGGAACTGCGCGCCGAACGCGGACAGGCTCCCGAAGCCCACTGCGAACGCCACCTCCGCCACGCTGCCTCCACTGCCCCGCAGGGTCCGCGCGGCCAGCCGCACCCGCTCGCGGGCCAGCCACTCGCCGGGCGTCACCTGAAACAGGTCACGCCACTGGGCGTGCAGGGCGCTCTCGCCCAGGTTCAGCGCGTCGGCCAGCGCCCCCACGCCCCGCACGTCGGGCACGCTCACGCCGCCCAGCGCGGCCAGCAGCGCCGCCTCGGGCAGCGGCACGCCCCGGTACGCGTCCGGGTGGCAGCGGCGGCAGGCACGCAGACCCGCCGCGCGCGCCTCACCGGGCGACGCATGGAACTCCACGTGCTCCGCGCGGGGCTTCCGGGCGCGGCAGGACGGCAGGCAGTAGATGCCGGTGCTCGTCACGCCGGTGTAGAACAGCCCGTCGAACGCCGCGTCCGCCGCGAACATGCGGCCCAGCATGAAGTCACGCGCGTACGGCAGGGTCACGCGGCTTCCGGTTGAGGGGCGGCACACCGTTCGACCCGGACGGACGTGAGAGAGAACCGGACGGAGTCCGGTCGTGGAGTGGGCGGACGGGTGCCCTGCCCCTGCGTCAGTGGAACAAACGGGCGCCGGCTCATGCCCGCATTGTGCGGCGCGCGCCGCTCACGGCTCTACCGGAAACCTCCGGGGGAATCCCGGGCGCTCCTCCTGCGGGCCGGGCTCTGCGCAGTTCCGCCCTTGCCGCTGCGGCGTGCGGCGCTCAGGCTTTGGGGGGCGTGTTCGGTGGGCTCTCGTCCATGTTCCAGAAGTCCAGGTCGTCCAGGGCGCTGCCCAGTCCCTGAAGTTCCTGCCGCTGCTCGTCGGTGACGGGCGCGTGGCTGGTCAGCTCCTCCTGCCCGATGGCGCGCGCCATGACCTCCTGCGGCACGGCAGCCATCAACCGCTGGAGTTCCTCGGGGTCCACGTCCGTGAGCATCTCACTCTGCGCCTCGTGCAGCAGTTCGGTGCTCTCGGTGGGCATGACCAGGGTGGGCGCGGTGGGCCGCACGTCCTGCGCGGGCAGCGGCGCGACCGGTTCGGCCGTCTTCGGTGCCTGGGGGGGCGTGGGGCGGCGCGTGGCCCGCCACGCGAACGCGGCGGCGGCCAGCAGCACAAGGACGATCAGGAAGACCAGCATCGGATTCAGGGTAACGCGCCCGGGGCGAGGGTGAATATCCCCCGCTCTGGGCGCGCTGCTGTGCAGTTCTTCACGCGGCGGCGCGCCGCCCCCTGCCCCGGGGTCAGTCGGGCCAGCGTCCGCCCCGCCGCGCGGTCAGGTCCAGCTCCCAGACCAGCGCGTCGTACAGCGGGCCGGGCACGGCGGGCCACGCGGCGGCCGTGGTCAGCGCGTCTTCCAGGGTGAGTGCGTCGTGCATGAGTCCGTTCAGGTCCAGGCGGACGGCGCCGCTGCGCAGCAGGTGCACGCGCAGGTGCTGTCCGTCGGCCTGGACGTGATAAAGGGTGCGGCGGATGTCGGTCATGTCAGCGGGGGCGGAGGTGGTACAGCTCCAGGCCCAGCATGGTGCGGGGCGCGAAGCCCTTCCAGGCATTCTGCCCGGTGGCGTTCGCGGCGATGGGCGTCGGCACGTTCAGGTACGCGGCGGCGCCCGCGTCGCCCTTCAGGGTCAGGTTCAGGAACGCCGTCACGAAGTGCTGGTTGATGTTGTTCAGGCGAGCGCTGTCCCACACGGGGTCGGCGTAGTGTTCATGGTCCGCGAAGCTCAGGCCCGGCAGTGCGGGGGCGGGGTTGGGGGCGATGTTGTGCCGGGCGTTCTGGTACACCAGCAGGTACCGGTCGGCGTTCACGGCGTGCTCGAACAGCGGCTTGACTCCTTCCTCGAAGCCGGACACGTCGTCATGGTCGCCCACGACGAACAGGGTGGGGACCTTCAGGCCCTCCAGTCCCTTGGCGTCCCAGAAGCCGTACTCGCCGGTGGGGACGCCCAGGCCGCGCGCGGCGCTGAGGCCGCCCCACGGGGCGAAGGCGACGGCGGCGCGGATGCGCGGGTCCGGCGTGAACGCGCCGGTCTGGCGGGGGGTCAGGGTCCCGCCGGGCAGCAGCGCGGCGACCTTGGGGGCGTACCCGGCTCCGGCGGCGTTCAGCGCGCCGTACCCGCCCATGGAGTACCCGATCACGGCGGTGCGGCTGGCGTTCACGACGCCGCTCAGGGGGGAGCCGCTGCCGGGCGCGCCGAGTTTCGCGAGCTGGTCGAGGGTGAAGTTGATGTCCGGCGCGCGGTTGACCAGGGTGCTGTTGAACGGTCCGCGGTTGTCGTGGGTGCTGTCGGTGTGGTCGATGGCTGCCACGACGTACCCGCGGCTGGCGAGGTGCTCGGTCAGGTACGTCATGAGGACGCGGCTGCCGGTGTACCCGTGCGACACGATCACCAGCGGGAACGCCTGCCCACTCAGGGGTTTGGCGTCGCGGGCGGCGCGGCCCTCGAAGGTGAACGCCGGGCCGCTCGTCAGGGCGTCGCGGTACGTGACGGTTTCCTTCGCGCCGCTGGCGGTCGGGTACCAGACCTCCACGGTCAGGCGGCGGTCGGCGCGCGGCACCGGGCCACTCTGCGGCGCGCGGGCCAGGTCCGGCTGGCCCGGGTTCACCAGCGTCACCGTGCGCACGCCCACGGCGAAGCTGCCGCGCCGGGCCAGTTCGGGCGCGTCGGGGCGGGCGTCGCCGAACAGGAACGGCGTGGCGGTCTGCGGCGTGGCGGTTGGCGCGGTCGGTGCAGTCTGGGCGGCGGCGTCAGGGGCAGTGGCGGCGGTCATCAGAGTCAAGCTAAGGCACAGGGCAAGGTGACGCATCGGGTGTTCCTCCGGGGGTGGCGGTCTGCACGACTCCGCTCGGGCGGGGCGTGCAGACGGGTCGGTTGCTGTGAAACCTGAATCAGTTGGTCAAACGAAGCGCAGCATACCCCCGTCCGGGGGGAGCAGGGCGTCACTCTGGGACGGCGTCCAGGGCGGCCACGGCGAACAGCCGCTCCATTCCGGTGTGACACTCCGTTCCATCGGAGTGCGTTTGAGACGGCACGGCAACACCCCCGGCCTGTGGTGGCCGGGGGCGCGGGATGGTGCGGGAGTTCAGGCTTCGCTGTAGCTCTTCTCGATGGGCAGGCCCACGGCGTTGCCCCATTCGGTCCAGCTGCCGTCATAGTTGCGGACCTTGGGGTAGCCGAGCAGTTCGCGCAGCACGAACCAGCTGTGGCTGCTGCGCTCGGCGATGCGGCAGTACGCGATGACGTCCTTGTCAGCGGTGACGCCCTCACCCTCGTACAGGGCCTTGAGCTCGTCGGCGGACTTGAAGGTGCCGTCCTCGTTGGTGGCCTTCGCCCAGGGGATGCTGCGCGCGCCGGGGATGTGGCCGCCGCGCAGCACGCCTTCCTGCGGGTAGTTGGGCATGTGGGTGACCTTGCCGCTGAACTCGTCGGGGCTGCGGACGTCGACCAGGGCGCCGGTGCCGCCCTTGACGCTCTCCAGGTGGGCCTTGACCTCGTCGCGGTAGGCGCGCAGGCTGTCGTCGCGGGTCAGGGCGGGGTAGGTGGTGGCCTCGACGCTGGGGGCGTCGGTGGTGGTGGGGCGGCCCTCCGCGACCCACTTCTGGCGGCCGCCGTTCATGAGTTTCAGGGTGTTCTTGACGCCGCTGTAGGACAGGAACCAGTAGGCGTACGCGGCCCACCAGTTGCTCTTGTCGCCGTACAGGACGATGGTGTCGCCTTCCCCCACGCCCAGGCGGCCCAGCAGTTCGCTGACCTTGTCGGGGGTGATGAAGTCGCGTTCGACGGGGTGCCACAGGTCGACCTGCCAGTCGAGTTTCACGGCGCCGGGGGCGTGCCCGGTGTCGTAGAGGAGGATGTCCTCGTCGACCTCGATGAGGCGGATGCCGTCTTGATTCAGGTTCTGTTCGACCCAGTCGGTGCTGACGAGTACGTCTTTCGCGTAGTCCATGGTGTGGTGCCTCCTGTGAGTGGTGGGGAAACTGCCGATTGCCCCAGGATTGTACCCTGACTCCCGACTTATTGACAAAAGAGGTCAACTGGACAGGCCCACCCATTCCCGCCCCTGGGGCAGCGGTACACTCCGCGCATGACCGACGCCGCGCCCGCCCTGCCGGAAAAGCTCCAGAGCATCGTCACCCTGTTCCGCAGCGCCCCCAAACCCCTGCGCCTGCAGGCCCTGCTGGAATACAGCAAGAAACTCCCCGGCCTGCCCGAGAAGTACCTCGAACACCCCGAGTTCCTCAAGCCCGTGCCCGAATGCACCAGCCCCTTCTTCCTCGTCACCGAGCAGGACGAGCAGGGCGGCATGCACCTGTACTTCAAGGTCCCGGAGGAGGCCCCCACCGTGCGCGGCTACGCCGGCATCCTGCACGAGGCCCTGGACGGCGCGCAGCCCGAGGAGATCCTCAGCGTCCCCGACCAGTTCTACATGGACATGGGCCTGACCGAACTGATCACCCCCATGCGCCTGCGCGGCATGGGCGCCATCCTCATGCGCCTGAAGAACGACGTCCGCGAGCACGCCAAGGCGTAAGGACCTTCAGCGAAACGGGCCGCTCTCCCCTGCCCGGGAGGCGGCCCGTTCTCCGTGACCTGCCCCGGTTCATACGGATTCCGTTTGTTTCGTTGACAGATCGGAACACCACCGATCTGTCAACTCCACGTCCGGAACCCGTTTTTCTCCTCCTCGCGTGCGCTCGGGTTGAAAGGTTTGCCAACCTTTCAACCCGAGTCCGTATCAGTCCTCGGGCAGCAGCGCGTCAATGAGCAGCGCAGTCACGCCCAGCGCCAGTCCGTACGTCAGGTGCGCGCCCAGGCGGTTCGCGTGGCCCTTCGCGGGCGTCCCGGCCGGGCCGTCCTGAAGGCCCAGCAGCGGCACGAGGCCCTCGTCCACCAGCGCCCAGAGGCCCACGCCGAACGCCGCGCCCTTGACGGGATTACCCCGCCCGGCCAGCGCGCCGTACAGGGCGCCGCTGCCGATGCCCATGCCCCAGTGCACCGCCTCGCTGAGGGCCGCGCGGGTCTGCTTGCCGGGCGCGTGCCCCTCAGTCTTCTCGTACGCGACGCGGCCGATGGCGGCGGTGCTGCTCTCGCCAGGCTGGTGCTGCTGCCCGATCACCGAGATGGAATGCTCGTCTGTCTTCGGTTCCTTCTTCCCGCCCTCCTCGTCCTTGCCTTCCACGAGTGGCGCCACGCGCGTCCAGTACTGCCCCATGGCCAGTGTTCCCACGGCCCCCCCGATCAATCCTGCCAGCACACTCCGGTAAGCACTCATGCCGCCCACCGTACCTACGCGCCGCCCCGCGCGACTGGAAGGCAGCTCTCAGGGTGAAGGAAGGCTGCACGGCCCGTCAGCGGAACATGAACGTGGGACCACCCCGGTCCAGAGGTGGCCCCGCGTGCTCACGTCCGTTCAGAGGATCGGGGTGATGTCCCGCTCGGGCAGCCCGCTGCGGTGCGCGTCACGCAGGGCCGCCAGCGCCCGGCCGCGGTGGCTGATGGCGCGCTTCTCGGCGACGGTCAGTTCGGCCAGGGTGCGGGTGTCGCCGTCCGGGACGAACAGCGGGTCGTACCCGAAGCCGTTCGCGCCGCGCGGGCCTTCCAGCAGCGTGCCGTGCAGTTCGCCCCGGTACGTTTCCAGGTGCCCGTCCGGGTAGGCGAGGATCACGACGGACACGAACTTCGCGCGGCGGTTCTTCTCCCCGCGCAGTTTCTCCAGCAGGTACACGTTGCGTTCCACGTCGCTGTCGCGGTTTCCGTACCGGGCGGAGTACACGCCGGGTTCGCCCTGCAGGGCCTCGACCTCGATGCCGCTGTCGTCGGCCAGCGCGGGCCGCCCGGTGATCAGCGCGGCGGCGCAGGCTTTCAGCGCGGCGTTCTCCTCGTAGGTCGCGCCGGTCTCCTCGGGCAGCGGCACGTTCCCCAGCGGACCGAGGGCCCAGCCGGTGCCCTGCAGGGCCTCCTCGATCTCCCGGATCTTGCCGGTGTTGCTGGTCGCCACCACTACGTTCATGCCCGCTTCAGTCGTCACGCCCCGCAGTTTATTGGATCGGGTTCAGCAACCGGATGAAATCCCGGTCAGCTGACCACCCCCACCGACGGGTGGGTTCACCGTCAGGCCCCCGGCCCGACATTCAGTGCGCCGCCGCGACCGCCCGCACCACGTCGTCCTGCACGGCCCGCAGGGTCAGGATCGGGGCTGAGTCGGGACCGTTCATGATCACCGCGAACGCCAGCACGTGCCCGCTGCGACCCGTGACGTACCCGGCCAGGGCACTCACGCCGGGCAGCGTGCCGGTCTTGACCCGCACGTCCAGGCCCGCGCCGCGCAGCCGCAGCGCCATCGTCCCGCCGCGCCCATCGTGCTCGGGGACGTCCTCGCCCGTCCCGGCCTGCGGGAGGGCCTCCGCGAAGGCGTTCCCGCGCGCGCGGTACAGCGCCTCCGGCAGTCCCGCCTTCCCGGGCAGCGGCGCGGGCAGGTCGAACTGGGCGCGCAGCACGTCCACCAGCACGCGCGGGCTCAGGCGGTTCTCGCGGCTCAGGCCGCTGCCGTCACGCAGTTCCACGCCACTGAGGTCGGTGCCGATGCGCCGCAGATACGCCCGTTCGCGCGCCAGCGCCCCGCGCAGCGTGCCGCCCGCACCGTGCGCCAGCGTGCCCAGCAGTTCCTCGGCGCGCAGGTTGTCACTGGGCCGCAGCGTGGCCGCCAGCACCCGGAACGGCGACGTGCTCCGCACGCTGGCGATCCCCTGCTCCGGGCGGGCAGAGGCGGGCGTGACCGGGTCCGGCGGCAGCGCGCGGCCCTGTTCGTCCGTCCGGGCGGGCGGCACCCATGCCTGCCACGGGGCCGCGCGGCCCACGCCCTCCCGCGTGACGCGCACACCCGCCGCGCGCAGCTGCACGATCAGCGCCGCGCCCAGCCGCTCCCGCGCCGCCTGCGCCGATGTCGGCGGGTCGTCCCGCCACTCCGCGAGCCGCAGCGCCGTCATGGGCGACCCCAGCGGCAGCGTCCAGGCGGCCGAGTCGAAGCCCAGGTCGTCCACGCGCACCTCGCCCACCTCACGCAGCCCCCGCGCGTACGCCTGCCGCGCCAGCGCCCGCAGGCTGTACCCCCCCGACACCACACTCAGGGTCGGGTCGCCACTGCCGCGCAACGTCACCGCCTTCACCGACGCCCGGCCCACCTGCACCGCCGGAACCGTCAACTCGGCACTCCACCAGCCCCCGGCCCCACCACGCTCGTCCAGCACGCTGGCAGCCGTCACGACCTTCGTGGTGCTCGCCGGGATCAGCGCCCGGTCCGGCGACTGCGCCTCCAGCACCTCGCGCGTGCGCAGGTCCTGCACCAGCAGCGCCACCTCCACACCCTCCGGCACGCCCCGCAACGCCGCCGCCACCCCCTCACCCAGACCCGGCTCGCGCGACAAGTGCAGCGTCACCGACTCGCCCGCAGTGGGCGCGGCCACCTGCGCCGCCCCGGTCAGACCCAGCAGGACGGCAATCAGGAAGGCGCGGCGCATGCGGCCCAGGATAAGGGCAGAACGTGAGGGCGCCCAGCGGCGGCTACTCGCCGGTGCGGGCGCGGCGTTTCTGGTACGCGCCGGTCAGGAGTTCCGCGACGTACTCGCGGGTGAACGGCATGCCGCTGGCCTCGGCGGCGCTGATCTCCTCGTCGCGGTCGTACGTCAGGCGGACGTACGTGGCGCTGTGGGACGGGCCGTGCGGGTCGAATTCCAGCACCAGGTAGCACGGCAGGGTGGAGTCCAGCGGGTTGCCGACGCTGCCGCAGTTGATCAGGGGGCGGCCCTCGACGTCCAGCATCAGCGCCTCGTGCATGTCGGCGTACACGAGGGCGTCCGCGTGGGCGGTCAGGCCGAACTGCGGGTTCGGCGCGAACGCTTCGAGTTGATCGTGCAGGCTGCTGTGCGGGTAGAGGCGGTGGAAGAGGCCGCGGCTGCTGGCGTGCACGAAACGCCACCAGGCGCCGCTGAACTGTTCCTCGATGCCGTACGGGAGGGCGCCGAGGTACGCGAGCCCTTCGGGGCTGAGTTTGCTGCGCGGCCAGAGGTCCTGTGGGCGGTGCGTGGCTCCGGCGACGCGGGCGTCCCAGTTGCCCTGGATGACGCGCGTGGCGTGCGCCTGCGTCCAGTCCAGCACTTCGCGCGGGCGTGGTCCCTTGCCGACCAGGTCGCCCAGCACCCAGATGTCCGTCAGGCCGCGCCGCTGAATGTCTGCGTGGACCGCGAGGGTGGCCGCCAGGTTGGCGTGCAGGTCCGCGAGAATGGCGAGGCGAATCATGCCCCGGAGTCTAGCCCACCCCCGGGGAACGCCCCGCGCAAACCCGTCAGGCCGTGTCCGCCGTGGTCCTCGCAGGGCGGGCGCTGAACGCCGGGGCGGCGCGTGCCCTTACCCCAGTTCGTGGTACTGGCCGCGGAAGTACACCAGGGGGTCGTCGTCGGTGTAGCGGCTGTACTCGACGAAGCCCATGAACAGGGTGTGGTCGCCGGCTTCGATGACGCGGTCCTTGCGGCACACGAGTTGCGCGACGCTGCCGCCGATGAGGGGCAGGCCCTCGTGTTCGAACCAGGGGACCTGATCTTCGGGGCCGGGGCGTCCGGCGAAGTGGTCGCTGAGGTGGCGTTGCGTGGCGGACAGGACGTTCACGCCGAAGTGCGTCACGTCGTCCTGGAGCAGCAGGGCGTGCATGTGGGCGCGCTGGTCGACGCTGACGAGGATCAGGGGGGGCTGGAGGCTGACGGACACGAAGGCGCTGGCGGTCATGCCGCGCCGCTCGTCCCCCTTGGCGGTGATGATGGTCACGCCGCTCGCGAAGCGGCCCAGCGTCTGACGGAATTCCTGCGGGGAGAGGCCAGAGTCGGTCATGCCGGGAGTGTACCCGGCGGGCTGCCCGGACGGTCCGTCTGCGCGGGACGTCCTTGTGCGGTCAGGGTCTGGTGGGCGGCAGGCTGGGGATGAGCTGCACGGCCCGCACGAGCAGGTCCGGCAGGCGCACCACGCCCCGTTCGGGCACGCGGTCGAGCCAGCGCTGTCCGCTGACGCGAATCTCGACCGGGCCGGGGGTCAGGGTGGCGAAGCCGTAGTAGCCCAGCGCGTCGGTCTGCGTCTGCGCGATGGGCTGGCCGCCCCGAAGGACCTGCACGGTCTGCCCGCCGGGCGTGCCCGCGCCGGTGATGCGGCCCAGCAGGCCGCGCGTGGTGGGGGGCGTCTCGGTCCAGGGGCGGGGGGCGTGCAGGGCGGCGCCGGGGGCGGTCAGGGCGGCCTGCACGGCGCCCAGTCCGGCGGGGGTGGTCTGCCGCTGGCCGTACACGTCGGCGGTGGGCGTGCGGTACGAGTACCCGACCCAGCCGAGGCCCGCCTTGACGCTGCGGGCGGCCTGCGCGGCGGTGACCTGCGGGGCGTTGAGGTACATGGCGGTGCCCGACGCGAGGGCCACGCGCTGCCCGTCGGGGCGGGTCTGCACCTGCTGCGCGAACGCGTTCCAGCGGTCGAACCACGCGCCCTGGGGTGGGGCGGCGTCGCGCTTGTAATTCATGAGGACGTTCAGGTCGATCAGGCCGGTCTGCATCCAGGTGGGCCAGTCCTGCATCACGTCGGTGTACGTGCGGGTCTGGCGGAACGCGGCGGGGTCGGCGGGCGCGTCGCTGTACGTGATGGTGGCGGCGCTGACCCAGGCGTCGGGGCGCACGGCCTTGACCTCCAGCGTGATGCGCCGCACGAGGTTGGTGATCTGCTCGCGTTTCCACGCCTGCCACGCGGCGTCGGTGGGGGCGGGGGTGTCTCTTTTCCCGGTCTCGGCGCGGTAGCGGGCGAGCGTCTTGGGGTCGTAGCCCCACGCGCCGCCGTCCGGGTAGCGGATGCGGTCGAGCTGAATGCCGTCCACGGGGTAGTTCCGCACGAGGCTCACGGCGGCCTGGGTGACGTACTCGGCGGCGTCGGGAATGGCGGCGTCCAGCCACGCGTCCTTGCCTTCCAGCCAGCTGCCGTCGGGGCGGCGGGCCAGCCAGGAGTTGCGGCCCGCGTCGGGGCCGTGGGCGCGCATCAGGTGGTCGGGGCTGGTGTTGGGAACGGTGGTGTTGGCGATGCCGGTCACGCTGATCCACGCGATGACCCGCATGCCGCGCGCGTGCGCCTGCGCGGTGATGGCGTCCAGCGGGTCGAAGCCGGGGGTCAGGTCGGCGTCGCTGATGGCGGGCACGCTGGCCTTGCGGCACAGGCAGTCGGCGCGGCGGATGGCCTGCACGAACAGGGTGTTCACGCCCAGCCGCGCGGCGTCCTGCACGGTCTGCTTCACCTGCGCGGGGGTCTTCAGGCCGGGGCCGAACGCGTCGATCCACAGGCCGCGCAGGGCCGAGCCGGGCTGGCCCGCTGCGGCCTGAGTTGCTGCGGGCTGAGTTGTTACCGACTGAGCTGCTGCGGGTTGCGCCGTTCCGGGCGGAGTCACCGCGCTGCCCGTGGGCGTGGCGGGGGCCGGGGTCGCCGTCTGGGCGGCAGCGGAAGCGGAAACGCCCAGCAGGAGGGGCAGGAGCAGGGCGCGCAGCGGGGGGCGGGGCATGGGTGCCGGGAGGCTAGCGCACCCCACTCCCGGAAGGGTGAGGGGCGGACAGATTCGGACGCGGTGCGTTGTGCCCGGCAGGCCCGCGCTGTGCGGACATGCGTTCACGCCTCCCTTTTGTGTGCCCCGTACACTTGCGGCATGACTTCTGACGTGCAGGGAACGGCGGACATCGGCGTGATCGGACTGGCCGTGATGGGCGAGAACCTCATCCTGAACATGGAAAGCCGGGGCTTCACGGTCGCGGCGTTCAACCGCACGGTCAGCAAGGTGACGGCCTTCACGCAGGGCCGCGCGCAGGGGAAACGCATCCTGGGCGCCGACAGCCTGGAGAGCTTCGTGGCGCTCCTGAAACCGCCGCGCCGCGTGATGCTGATGGTCAAGGCGGGCGCCGCCGTGGACGAGTTCATCGGGCACCTGACGCCGCTGCTGTCCGAGGGGGACATCATCATCGACGGCGGGAACAGCCACCCGGCGGACTCCACGCGCCGCACCCGCGAACTGGCCGAGAAAGGCCTGCTGTTCATCGGGACCGGCGTCTCCGGCGGGGAGGAGGGCGCCCTGACCGGCCCGAGCATCATGCCCGGCGGGAACGAGCAGGCGTGGGAGGCCGTGAAACCCATCTTCCAGGGCATCGCGGCGCGCGTGGCGGACGGCACGCCCTGCTGCGACTGGGTCGGCCCGGACGGCGCGGGGCACTTCGTGAAGATGGTGCACAACGGCATCGAGTACGCCGACATGCAGATGATCGCCGAGAGCTACCAGCTGCTGCGCGCCGCGGGCCTGACCGCCCCCGAGGCCGGGGAGGTCTTCGCCCGCTGGAACGAGGGCGAACTGGACAGTTACCTGATCGAGATCACGGCCGACATCCTGCGCAAGACCGACGACGAGACCGGGCAGCCGCTGGTGGACGTGATCCTGGACGCCGCCGGGCAGAAGGGCACCGGGAAGTGGACGTCGGTCGCGGCGCTGGACGCCGGGAGTCCCGCCGCGACGATCACCGAGGCGGTGTACGCCCGGGCCATGAGTGCCCTGAAGGCCGAGCGCGTGGCGGCCAGCGCGGTCCTGAGCGGCCCGACCTTCGCCGCCCCCGCCGACCGGGACGCGTTCGTGGAGGGTGTCCGCCGGGCGCTGTACGCCAGCAAGATCGCCGCGTACGCGCAGGGCTTCCAGCTGCTGCACCTGAGCGCGCAGGACGCCGGGTGGACGCTGGACTACGGACGGATCGCGCAGATGTGGCGCGGCGGGTGCATCATCCGCGCGGCGTTCCTGGACCGCATCAAGGACGCGTACGACGCGCAACCCGAGCTGCCGAACCTGCTGGTCGCGCCGTACTTCCGGGACGCGGTCCAGGGCGCGCAGGGCGCGTGGCGTGACACCCTGGCGGCCGCCGTGCGCGGGGGCGTGCCCGTCCCGGCGTTCAGCAGCGCCCTGGCGTACTTCGACGGGTACCGCTCGGCGGTGCTGCCCGCGAACCTCATCCAGGCGCAGCGGGATTACTTCGGGGCGCACACCTACGAACGTACGGACCGGGCGCGCGGGGAGTTCTTCCACACGAACTGGACCGGGCGCGGCGGCGAGACGGCCAGCACGACGTACAACGCCTGACCTGCTGCCTGGAGGCGCACGACTGTGCTGTCGGGGGTTGGCCGGGGGGCGGCGCGTGGGCTAGAGTGGGGGGCTGATACCGGTGCAGGGTCCGGTGGCTTCCAGGGAGGTTGTGCATCATGGCAGAACGAGATATTGACAAGCTGCTGTCAATGACCGACAGCAAGTACCGACTGAGCGTCGTGACCGCCAAGCGTGCGCTGCAGCTGCGCAGCGGCGCGCCGAGCGTGCTGCCGGTCGAGCAGCGCGTCCGCACGCGGAATCTGGTCACGCAGGCGATGCGGGAACTGGCGACCGGGAAACTCACGGTCGGCACGAACATGATCGACGAGCAGCGCTTCCATCAGGATTACGTGCGTCAGCGTCAGGCGCAGCTGCAGGCGCAGCTGAACGCCGAACGCGAACGCGAACGGGATTGATTTCCGTTTGACCCGGAAAGCGCCCCCCTGTGGGGCGTTTTTTCGTGCCGTGCGGCGGGCGGTATGGTGTGGGGGATGCTGAGTGCTTTTGCTGTGCTGCTGTGCGTGACCGCGCTGCTGGCGTACCTGAACGACCGGTTCCTGCATTTTCCGACGACGGTGGGGGTGACGCTGGCGGGGGCGCTGGCGAGCATCCTGCTGATCGCGCTGGACGCGCTGGGCCTGCCGGGCCTGCGGGGGTGGGCGGCGGGGGTGCTGCAGACGCTGGACTTCACGAATTTCGTGTTGAACGGGATTCTCAGTGTGCTGCTGTTCGCGGGGGCGCTGAGTCTGGACGCGCGGCAGATGCTGCGGCAACGGCGGAGCATCCTGCTGCTGGCGTTCCTGAGCACGCTGATCAGCACGGCGCTGATCGGGTTCGCGGCGTACGGGGTGTTCGCGCTGGTGGGGCTGGACGTGCCGCTGATGTGGGCGCTGCTGTTCGGCGCGCTGATCAGCCCGACGGACCCGGTGGCGGTGCTGGACCTGCTGAAGCGGGCGCGGGTGCCGGTGAAGATCGAGACGTTGATCGCCGGGGAGAGCCTGTTCAACGACGGGGTGGGCGTGGTGATCTTCCTGGCGCTGGCGGGCGCGGCGGGCCTGGGTGGGCACGGCGCGGAGGTCAGCGCGGCGGGCGTGGCGGGTCTGTTTGCGCAGGAGGCGCTGGGCGGGCTGGCGTTCGGGGCGCTGCTGGGCGGCCTGGGCTTCGTGCTGCTGCGCGGCGTGAAGGAGCACGCCGTGGAGATCCTGCTGACGCTGGCGCTGGTCGTGGGTGGGTACGTGGCGGCCGCCGCGCTGGGCATCAGCGGCCCGCTGGCGATGGTCGTGGCTGGCCTGGTGATCTCGGCGTACAAGCACACGCTGTTCACGCCGAGCACGCAGGAACTCGTGGAAGGCTTCTGGGAGACCATCGATCAGGTGCTGAACATCCTGCTGTTCGCGTTCATCGGTCTGGACGTGCTCCTGACCGAGACGACCGGCGCGCAGATCCTCGCGAGCGTCATCCTGATCGGCGTGGCCCTCGCCGCCCGCTGGATCAGCGTGGCGCTGCCGTTCGCGCTGGTGCGCGCCCGCGAGGGGTACGGGGCGTACACGGTGCGCCTCCTGACCTGGGGCGGGCTGCGCGGCGGGATCGCCATCAGCCTCGCGCTGGGCCTGCCCGACAGCCCGTACCGCACACACGTCGTGACCGTCACGTACGCCATCGTGCTGTTCACCATCGCCGTGCAGGGCCTCACGATCATGCCCATCGTGCGCCGCGCCGTGGAGGCCAAACCCGACGAGGGTTGATAGTCGAAAGTTGATGGTTGATGGATCGGGGCCATCCCCAGTCCATCAACCATCAACCTTCAACCCTCGACTTATTTCTCGACGAGGTAGGCGGTTTCGATCACGTCGGCGGTGCCCATGCGGCCCGGCTCGATGCGGGTGAGGCGGTCGAGCACGTCCAGACCCTCGACGACCTTGCCGAAGACGGTGTGGCGGCCGTCGAGGTGGGGGGTGTCCACGAAGGTGATGAAGAACTGGCTGCCGTTGGTGTTCGGGCCGCGGTTCGCCATGCTCAGGATGCCCTTGCCGCGGTGGCGGTGGTCGTTGGGTTCGTCCTCGAAGTCGTAGCCGGGACCGCCGGCGCCGGTGCCGGTGGGGTCACCGGCCTGCGCCATGAAGCCGTCGATGACGCGGTGGAACTTGATGCCGTCGTAGTAGTGGTGGCGCAGCAGGTACGCGAAGCTGTTCACGGTGACGGGCGCGTCGTCCGCGAACAGTTCGACGACGATGCGGCCCTTGCTGGTTTCCAGCACGGCGCGGTAGCTCTTGCCGGGCTCAATGCCGTCCCCGAGTTCGGGGGCCGCGCCAAAGCGGGTCTGGCGCTCGGCGCTCAGTTCGGGGGTGACGGTGAAGCCATCCTGCTGGTAGTGGTCACTCATGGGGGGCATTGTACCCCCACCCCCGGATCAGCGTCCGGCCTCGACCAGGATCCCCTCGGCCTCGCTCATGCGGACGATGTTCGCCAGCGTGTGGATGGGGACGTTCAGGTCGGCGAGCTTCTCGCGGCCCGACTCGAACTGCTTTTCCACCACGCAGCCGATCCCGAGCAGCTGCGCGCCGCTGGCGTCGATCATGCTCGCCAGGGCGCGCAGCGTGCCGCCCGACGCGAGGAAGTCGTCGATCACGACCACGCGGTCCCCTGCCCCCAGGAACTCGCTGCTGACGAACAGGTCCACCACGCCGCCCTTGGTGCGGCTGACGGACTGCGCGGTGAAGATGGGTTCTTTCATGGTGACGGGTTTCTTCTTGCGGGCGTACACCATCGGCACGCCCAGCACCATGGCGGTGGCGATGGCGGGCGCGATGCCGCTGACCTCGATGGTTACGATCTTGCTGGGGTTCAGGGGCGCGAAGTGCCGCGCAAAGGTCTCCCCCATCTCGCGCGTCAGGTGCGGGAGGAGCTGGTGGTTGACCAGTCCGTCCACCTTGAGAATGCCGCCGGGGAGAATCTCACCCTGCTGCCGAATGGCGTCCACGAGTGCCTGCATGCCCCGGAGTGTACCCGCCGTCTGGCGGATGCCCGGCGGGTCGCCTACGCGGCATGCTGGGGCGCGTGCCTGCCCTGCCTGACCTGACCCCTGCCGAGCTGTCGGCCTTCGCGCAGCAGTTCAGCCTGGAGGGACCCCTGACGCGCCTGCCCAGTGTGGGCATCGTGAACCGCGTGTACCGCGCCCGCCGCGCCGGGCAGGACGTGGTGCTGCGCGTCCCGATGCCCGGCGACGCGGAGGATGCCCTGACCGAGAGTGTCGCCGTGCCCGCAGCGGTCCGGGCCGGGATTCCGACGCCGGAGCTGCTGGTGTTCGACGATTCCCGCGCGGTGCTGGACGCGCCGGTCAGCGTGTACGCCTTCGCGCCGGGCCGCAGCCTGGACGGCCTGGGCTGGGCGCACGGCGACCCGCGCCTGTCCCGCGCGTGGCGGGAGGCGGGCCGCGCCCTGGCCGCCCTGCACGCGGGGGTGACCGATGCGCCCGACCCGCACGGATATCTGGAATCCATCACGCCGCCCGACCCGGCCCGCACCCGCACGCGCGTCCTGACCGCCGAGCGGCTGAGCACCGCCGAGGCCGACTGGGCCACCGGCCTCACCGCGCGCCTCCTGAGCGAGAATCCGCCGCCCGCGCACCCCGCCTTCCTGCACGACGACCTGCACGCCGGGAACCTGATGGTCACCGGGGACGGCGCGGTCACCGCCCTGATCGACTGGGGGGACGCCGGGTGGGGCGACCCGGCCCTGGACCTCAGTTACTCCGGGCCGCTCGCGGTCCCCGACCTGCTCGCCGGATACCACGAAGCCAGCGGGCACGCCGACGACCCGCTGACCCTGCGGGTGCTGGCCTACACGCTGGATAACGCCACCCGGTACCTCACCCGGCAGCCGGAGGCGCACGAGAACGGCGACCTGTGGTACACCCGCCCCGCCACCGCCCTGATGGGGCTCCTGCGCGTCAGCCCGCGCGTCCCGCAGTGGCAGGAGGCGCTGGGGCGGTGAATCCTGCGTCCCTTACAGCTCGTTGACCTCGGGTCTGAAGCCCACCTGCCGGATGAACTCCAGGTACTCGGGGCCGGTCAGAGCCTCGCGTTTGCCGCTCAGGGCGACGAACATCGCTTCCAGGACGTTCGTGGCAAAGTTGCGGCTGCCCATGCGGGGCGTGGTGGTGATCAGGCGTTTCACGCCGCGCGCCTTCATCCACTCGCGGTCGGCTTCGGTGATGGTCTGCGTGAGGATCGTCTTTCCGCTGAGGTCCTGCGGGGCGTAGCGTTTGGCGTAGTGGGTGTCCCCGGCGATCACGTCCGCCCAGGCGTAGTACTTCGTGCCGCTGCCCTGCACGCTGCTCTCCTGCTTGGCGCCCGTGGGGTAGAACCAGTCCTGCGGCAGCTGCGTGATGACGGGCAGCACGAGCTTGGCGACGCGGCGCAGGGCCGTGATGCTGCGCAAGGGCCGGTCGAGATTCAGGCCGAACACGATGTCCCCGAACACGATGTCCGCGTGATGCTCGGCGAGGGCCTCGGCCATGCCGAAGCGGTCCACGGCGGACACCATCAGGACCTTCTGCGTGCGCCAGTTCAGGACCGGGTCGAGTTGCGCGATGGCGTCGCGTTCCAGGGTGTTCTTCAGGCCCGAGCCGTCCAGGACGGGGGTCTGCACGGCGTTCTTCACGAGGGCGCGGACGTTGCGGAAGGTGTAACGCTTTTCGTCCGCGATGACGTACAGGTCCGCGCCGCCCAGCCCGAACGCGTCGACCTTGCCGTCGAGCGCCTGGAACAGCGCCGCCATCTTCTTCGGGTCGCCGTCGGTCCCGAGGCGTTCGATGATGAACGGCTGGCCCAGCACGGTCACCTCTTCGCGGGCGTTGCGGGCGCTGCTGCCCAGGCTGACGCTCACGACGTGCTTGTGCCCGGCAGGGGCGGGCTGCCAGCCCTGGAGGATGTCGGTCATGAGCGGCATTCTACGGGGCCGGACGTGATGCTCAGTTCAGGGGGACGCGCTGCCCGGTACGCGCGGCGTGCAGCAGCGCGTCCAGAACGCGGGCCTGCGCGACGGCGTCGTCCGGCGTGAAGCGCAGGGGCTCCTGGCCGCGCGCGGCGCGCTGGAGGTGCGCGACCATGCGGGCGTAGCCGTTGCCGGGGCCGAGCTGTTCAGTGCGGGTCTGCCCGCCCACCTCCACGCGCAGGGTGGTGGGGTCGTGCGTGTGGCTGTGGAACACGCCGTCCACGTCCAGCGTGCCGCGCGTGCCGATCACGGTCAGGCGCTGGGTGCTGCCGCCCTCGTCCCAGTCGAACCCGCAGTCAAGGCTCGCCAGGGCGTGCGGGTACTCCAGCGTGCCGCTCAGGCCCAGGTCCACCCCGCCGGGCGTCCAGCGGGCAGCCGCGGTCACGGCGGCGGGTTCGCCCAGCAGCAGCCGGATGAGGTTCACGGGGTACGTGCCGACGTCCAGCAACGCCCCGCCGCCCTGGTCGGCGTTCCAGCGGAAGTCGTCCGGGTTGGTCATGTGGAACCCGAACAGGCCCCGCACGGCGCGGATCTCCCCGAGGTCCTGCGTGGCGATCTCGCGCACGCGGTCCACGTGCGGCTGGAAGCGGTACGCGAACGCTTCGAGGTGCAGCCGCCCCGTGTCGCGCGCGGCGTCCGCGAGGGCCTGTGCCTGCGCGGCGTTCAGCGCGACGGGTTTCTCGGTGAGGGCGTGCTTCCCGGCGCGCAGCGCGGCCTCGCTCCAGGGCAGGTGCGCGTCGTTCGGGAGGGGGTTGTACACGGCGTCCACGTCCGCCGCGATCACGTCCTCGTAGGTGCCCAGCACCGGCACCCCCCACTCCTCGGCGAAAGCCTGCGCCCGCGCGGAGTGCGGGTCACGCGCGCCGAAGCCCACGACCTCACCGCCCGCCTCGCGAATCGCGGGAATCAGGGCGCGGGCAATGCGGGCGGCGCCCAGCAGCCCCCAGCGGAACGGTCGGTCGGTCATGCCAGCAGCGTAACAGGCGGAGGGTTGATGGTTGATGGTCAACAGCGGGTGCGCGACGAACCCGCCCACCTCAATGCCCCCCCACAACCCACTGCCCACTCCCTACTGCTCAGTCACCTCTTGCTGAGCAGGTACGCCTTGGGGTGGTGGCCGCCGCTGGCGACCTGGAAGAGTTCGTGCGCGTGCCATTTCTGCTGGTTCTGCAGCACCCGTTCGAACAGGCGGATTTCGTGGGTGATGACGCACAGGCGGCCGCGCTGGCTGGTGAGGCGGTGCATCTCGGTCAGGAAGGCGGGGTAGAGGGTCTCGTTCGCGCCGTGGCTGCTGATCGCGTCGCCCCAGGGGAGGTCGGCCATGATCAGGTCGAAGGACCGGGCGGGGAGGTCGGTGTGCAGGGCGTCGCGGTGGGCGACCTCGATCTGCCGCTTGGCGGCGCGGATGTTCTCCTGCGCGCACCGCACGGCTTCGGGGTTCACGTCCACGCCGACGAGGGCGGCGCTGGGTCCCATCAGGTCGCGTTCGATCAGGAGGGTGCCGCTGCCGCTCATGGGGTTGAAGATGCGGTCGGCGTCGCGCTGCCCGGCGAGTTTGTGCGCGGCGTACGCGATGGTGGCGTTCAGGCCGCCCGCCATGTTGCACACGCGCCACGGGCGGGCGCTGAGGGGCCTGGGGGTGATGCGGGCCAGGACGTCCCAGCCCTGAGCGTCGTCGCTGGGGCGCAGGCGGATCAGGAGTTCGCCCGCCTCGGGGTCGTGCGGAAGGCCCAGGCTCTGCTGGAGTTCCTCCGCGAGGCGCTGCATGACCGGGCTGTCCTTCCCGGCGGCGCCGAAGCGGAAGGACTGGTGCCCGCCGACCTCGATGACCTCGCGCAGGTACTCGGTGAGTTCGGAAAGCTGCTGGTTGCCCAGCAGGCCGCGCGGGCGGGGCACGTCCCACGAGCGGATGCGGTACACGGCAACGACGCTGCGCAGGCGCGTCAGGCGTTCGGGGCTGCCGGGGAACCAGAAGCGCAGGCCGCGCACGTCGCGGGCCAGCGGCACGCCGTCCAGTTCGGTCGCGGCGACGTCTTCCAGTCCGGCCAGCACGTCCAGTTCGTACTCGCGGGCGGGCTGGCGGGTGCGGTGGTCCACTTTGGGGCGGGGGCGGCCCTTGGGCGCGTTTCGGTCGGGGCGGGCAGGGCGCGGCATAGCAGATCAGTATACGGGCTGCGCGGCGGGGCGTAGAATCCGGGCCGCATCTATGACCAGCGCCTCTCCCCCACCGCGCGCGCCGGAACCGGGCCGCTCCAGTCGCCGCAAACCTCTGCTGGCCCGCCTGAGTCCGCCGCAGCTGATCGCGCTGTCGTTCGCGGTGGCGATCCTGGTGGGTGGGCTGCTGCTGACCCTGCCGGGCCTGCACGGCGTGAACGAGGACGGCACGCGCCGCAGCGTCAGCTTCCTGCAGGCGCTGTTCACGTCCACGAGCGCGCTGTGCGTGACGGGCCTGAACGTCATCGACCCCAGCCGGGACTTCAACCGGGCGGGGCAGCTGGTGATCATGCTGCTCATCCAGCTGGGCGGCCTGGGGATCATCACGTTCGGGACGTCGTTCGCGCTGCTGTCGCGCCGCCGCGTGAACTTCACCGAGCGCCTGCGCGTGGCGCAGCAGGTGGGCGCGCTGAACGCGGGGGGCGTGCTGGGATTGATCCGCAGCATCTTCCTGTACACGTTCCTGATCGAACTGGCCGGCGCGGCGCTGCTGGCATTCCGGTTCGTGCCGCAGGAGGGCTGGGGGCCGGGGCTGTTCTACGCGCTGTTCCACTCGGTCAGTGCGTTCAACAACGCGGGCTTCGCGCTGTACAGCGACAACCTGATGGGCTTCGTGGGCGACCCGCTGGTCAGCGGGGTGATCGCTCTGCTGATCATCCTGGGCGGCACGGGCTTCCTGGTGCAGTTGAACGTGGTCGCGCACCTGATGAACCCGCGCCGCAACCGCCTGATGGGGCACAGTAAACTGGTGCTGACCATGATGGCCGCGCTGCTGGTGGTGGGCACGCTGGGGTACCTGGTGTTTGAGTGGAGCAACCCGAAGACGCTGGCGCCGCTGGGCTTCGGGGACAAGCTGCTGGCGAGTTTCTTCCAGAGCGTCACGACGCGCACGGCGGGCTTCAACACGCTGGATTACGGCGCGATGCAGTTGTCCACGCTGTTCATGACGATCATCCTGATGTTCATCGGCGCGAACCCCGGCGGGACGGGCGGCGGCATCAAGACCAGCACCTTCTACGTGATGATGGCCTCCGCGTGGAGCATGGTGCGCGGGCGGCGCGACACGACGCTGTTCCGGCGGCGCATCGACACGGACACGATCCTGCGGGCCATGACGGTCGGCCTGCTGAGCATCGGGCTGGTGAACGTGATGTTCCTGCTGCTGCTGGTGTTCAACTCCCGCGCGGACGTGCTGTTCGTGAACCTGTTCTTCGAGGCGGTCAGCGCGTTCGGCACGGTGGGCCTGAGCATGAACACCACGCCCCTGCTGAACGCGAACCAGCAGGTGGTCCTGATTCTCCTGATGTTCCTGGGCCGCATCGGGCCGCTGACGTTCGCGGTGGCGTTCAACCGCCCCGACAGCCGCGCGCTGATCCGCTACCCGGCGGACAAGGATATCCTGATCGGATGATCCTCTCCTGGCCCGGCCGGTGCCGCGCGGCGTGACGCGTGGCCGGCGCCGGGCGCGCAGGCTCCGGCCGCCGCAGCTGATCGCGCTGGTGTACCTGCTGGGGATCGCGCTGGGCGCGGGCGCGCTGCACCTGCCCGGCATGACGCGGCCCGGCGTGGACCTGAGCGTGGTGGACCTGATCTTCACGGCGACCAGCGCGATCTGCATCACGGGACTGGTCGTGGCGGACACCGGCGAGGCGTTCACGCGGCTGGGGCAGGTGACGATCCTGCTGCTGGCGCAGGTGGGCGGGCTGGGCATCCTGACGTTCGGGACGCTGCTGGCGCTGCTGACCGGGCGGCGCGTGAATTTCAGTGAGCGGCAGCATCTGGCGCAGCAGGTGAACGCCCTGGACGTGGGCGGCGTGCTGGGGCTGGTGCGGATCATCTTCCTGTACACGTTCGTGGCGCAGGCGGCGGGAGCACTGCTGCTGTCGCTGCGGTTCGTGCCGCAGTTCGGGCTGGGCGAGGGAATGTACCAGTCGGTGTTCCACGCGATCAGCGCGTACAACAACGCGGGGTTCGTGGTCCTGCCGGGCGGCATGCTCCCGTACGCGCAGGACCCGCTGGTGAGTGGCGTGATCGCGCTGCTGATTGTGCTGGGCGGCCTGGGGTTCCTGGTGCAGCTGAACCTCCTGACGCACCTGGCGAACCCGCGCCGCACGCGCCTGATGGTGTACAGCCGCCTGACGCTGGTGACGACCGGGGCGCTGCTGGCGCTGGGCGCGGCGCTGCTGCTGGCCCTGGAGTGGAGCGGGGCGCTCGCGGGCCTGGGCACCGGCGGGAAACTGCTGGCCGCAGCGTTCCAGAGCGTCACGCCCCGCTCCGGGGGCTTCGCGACGGTGGACCTGCTGGCGCTGGCGCCGGGTAGCGTGTTCCTGCTGATCGCGCTGATGTTCATCGGGGCGAACAGCGGCTCGACCGGTGGGGGTATCAAGACGAGTACCTTCGCGATCCTGCTGGGCAGCGCGTGGAACCTGATCCGGGGCCGCACGGAACTCATCGCGTTCGGGAGGCGCGTGATGCCGGAGAACGTCGTGCGGGCCGGGACGATCACGACCATCTACACGCTGCTGGTATTCACGGGGTTCTTCCTGATGCTGGTCACGAATCCGGCGCTGGGCTTCACGCCGCTGCTGTTCGAGACGGTCAGCGCGGCGGCGACGGTGGGCCTGAGCCTTGACGTGACGCACCGCCTGAACGACGCGGGATTGACCGTGCTGTGCGCGCTGATGTACCTGGGCCGCATCGGGCCGGTGACGTTCGCGCTGGCGCTGAGTCTGCGGGAGACGCCGGGCAGCGTGATCAAATACCCGCCGGAACGCGACATCCTGGTCGGCTGAGGTCCAGCTGCTCTCCCCTCTGCGGACGGGTGATGCGGGTTCCGTTTGTTCCGTTAACAGATCGGAACACCACCAATCTGTCAACTCCACGCCCGGAACCCGCTTTGCTCCTTCTCGCATCCGCTCGGGGTGAAAGTTTTTGCAAACCTTTCACCCGGAGTCCGTCTCAGTCCTGGGTAACCTTCACGCCCTTCCAGAAGGCGACGCGGCCCGCGATCTGCCGGGCGGCGTCCTTGGGTGCGGGGTAGTACCAGGCGGCGTCGGGGTTCTCCTGTCCGTTCACGTGGAGGGTGTGGTAGCTGGCCTCACCCTTCCAGGGGCAGGTGGTGTGGGTGGTGCTGGGGCGCAGGTACTCGGGGTTGACGCTGCCCGCGGGGAAGTAGTGGTTGCCCTCGACGACGACGGTGTCGTCGGACTGGGCGATGGTCGCGCCGTTCCAGGTGGCTTTCATGGGTTCACGCTACGGGCGGCGGGCGGGCGTGACTGTTGCCGGGCTTGCCGCGTGAGCATTCGGTGAAGGTTGACTTTCGGAAGCGCTTCCGTTTTGAATGAAAGCCTACATGAAACGCTTCCATATGGTCGGGCGCGCGGGCGCCCTGGCGGCCCTCACGCTGTCCCTGTCGGCCTGTAGCCTGTTCAAAGCCCCCTCACAGCCCACGCCGCGCGCCTGGCAGGACGAGGTCATCTACTTCGCGATGACCGACCGGTTCGCCAACGGCAACGCGGCCAACGACAACGGCCCGAACCGCGACGCCGGGGACCGCGCCGACCGCACCAACCCCCTGGCGTGGCACGGCGGGGACTTCGCGGGCCTGAAAGCCAAGATCGACGACGGGTACTTCAAGCGGATGGGCTTCACCGCCATCTGGGTCAGCCCGGTCGTGCTGCAGGTGCCCGCCATCAACACCGGCAGCGGCCCCAGCCAGGGCAAACCGTTCGCCGGGTACCACGGCTACTGGGCCGAGGACTTCAAGAAGGTCGACCCGCACTTCGGCACCCTGGACGAGTACAAGGCGCTGATCGACACGGCGCACAAGAACGGCATCAAGGTCATCCAGGACATCGTGGTGAACCACGCCGGGTACGGCGCGACCCTCACCAAGACGAACCCCGACTGGTTCCACACGAAGGCGGACTGCGACGCGTCGAGCAACAAGACCACCGACTGCGACCTGGCGGGTTTGCCGGACTTCAGGCAGGACCTCCCGGCGGTCACCGCGTACCTGAACGACTTCGTGACGTACTGGCGCGGCGCGACCGGCATCGACGGGCTGCGCATCGACACCATGAAGCACGTGCCCGACGCGTACTGGACGCAGTTCTTCAAGGCGGGCGGCGTGGGCGACCCGGCGAAGATCTGGTCGGTCGGTGAGGTGTTCGACGGGAACCCCGCCTACCTCGCGCGCTTCATGAACGACCTCGGTTCGCCCAGCGTGTTCGACTTCGCGCTGTACTTCTCGTTCAAGGATCAGATGAGCAGCGCGGGTGGGAACCTGGACCGCATGGCGGACGTGTTCGCGCAGGACGGCGTGTACCGCGACCCGACCCGCCTGACGACCTTCGTGGACAACCATGACGTGCGTCGCTTCGTCACCGAGGTGACCGAGCGGGGCGGCAGCGCCGCGCAGGCCGCCGAGCGGCTGGACATGGCGCTGTCCACCATGTACTTCTCACGCGGGACGCCCAGCGTCTGGCAGGGCACCGAGTACGCCCAGCCCGGCAAGGGTGATCCCTACGACTACCCGCTGGGGCAGGGCAACCGCGAGGACATGGACTTCACCCGCCTGGTCGGCAGCACGCTCGACGAGCGCCTGGGTGCTCTGGCCTCCGCGCGCGGCAAATACCGCGCCCTGACGCGCGGCGCGCAGCAGGAACTCTGGCGCCCGAACGGCGGCGCGCCCGTCCTCGCCTACCGCCGCGTGATCAGCGGCGTGCAGGGCGTGGCCGGGCAGCCCGTGGTGTTCGTCGTGAACAACGGCGACACGGAACTCGATCTGGGCAGCCTAAGTGGCGGCGGGATTCCGCTGCTGGGCACCTTCTCCGGCAGCGCCCTGACCGAGGTGACGGGCCGCGCCATGACCCTCAGCGTCAGCGGCGGCAAACTGGTGGGCCGCGTGCCCGCCCGCAGCGTCCTGGCCGTCACCGCGCCCGGCGGGTCCGGCGCGGCAGGCACCGTGAACGCGGCCCTGCCGGAGGTCGCGGGCCTGACCGTGCAGGCCGGAGACAGCGCCGCGCAGCTGACCTGGACGCCGAGCACCGACGCGAAGGTCGCCGGGTACCGCGTGTACGTGAAGGCGGCGGGCGGCACCGAGCGCCTCGTGAACTTCGCGCCCATCCCGGCCGCGCAGGGCAGCTTCCTGGTGCGCGGCCTGACGAACGACGTGACCACCACCTTCCGCGTGGTGACGGTGGACAGCGCCGGAGCCGAGAGCAAGGGCGTGAGCGCCACCGGCACGCCGAGCAGCAAGAACACCGCGAAGGTGACGTTCACCGTGGACGCCCGCACGCAGGGCAACGGCCCCATCGAGTTGCGCCGCTTCGACACCGGCAGCCAGGTCGAGTACCCCATGACGCAGGACACGCCGGGCGTGTGGAAGACCAGCATCGACCTGCCGCTGTTCCGCGAGGTGAAGTTCAAGTTCGGGAACGACAGTGCGGGCGCGAAGAACGGCGGGTACGAGGCGCCGGGCCAGGGTGACCGCGCGTACGTGGTCGGCACGAACGGGAACGCCTACAGCGGCACGTACGACTTCACCGAGCAGCCCGTCCCGGCCGCCACGGTGACCGGGCGTGTCACGGGCGGCGGGCAGAACCTGGGCGGCGCCCTGGTGGAGGCGACCAGCGCCGACCCGGCCCTGAACTACGCGATCACCTTCCCGGACGGCACGTACACCCTGCGCGTCCCCGCCGGGGCGCAGACCCTCAAGGCCAGCGCCGGCGGGTACCTGGACGGCACGCTGAACGTCACGGCACCCGCGCAGAACGCGAACATCGACCTGGCACGCGATATCCGCACGAAGTACACCATCGACGGGAACCTGAGCGACTGGACCGCGCCCACCGTCAGCGTGCAGAGCCCCGCCGAGGGGACCTTCGGCCCGAACAACAACTGGCTGACCCTGCGGGCCGACAGTGACGCGGACTTCCTGTACCTCGCGTACACGTACCGCGTGGACGGCAACAGCGCGATCCTGTACCTGGACACCGCGCCCGGCGGTGCGAAACAGGCCGATCAGTTCGACGCCTGGAAGCGCGCCGCGACCTTCGGCGGGCAGGTGGACGGCGTGAACGCCTTCATCGCCCGCTACGGCACCAAGAAAGCGCAGCTGCGCCTCGTGCAGAGCGACACGGCCACGCCCGAGGTGAACGCCGCCGACTACCTGCAGGCCAGCAGCGGGACGGCCCCCGACCAGACGGTGGAACTCGCCATTCCCTGGACGGCGCTGGGCCTGAGCGGGAAACCCACCGCCGGGATCGGCCTGATGGGCGGCATCTTCGGCGGGGACGGCTACGGCGCGGGCGACATCATCCCCGACGCGAAGAGCACCCCGGCGGGTGCGAACAGCACCGACTGCACGCAGCAGTGCCGCGCGACGTTCACGGGACCCCTCAAACTGCCCTGAACCTCACCAGCAGAGAGGGCGTGCCGGTCGAACCTGGCACGCCCTCCTCCTCATTTGCTCACGCGACTGGCGTCGCCCGCAGGTAATCCAGAATCCCTTCCACATCCGACGGCGCCAGATTCTCCAGCAGCCACCCCGCATCCACCCGCTCCGCCTGCGCCCGCGCGTTCAACACCTGCGCCAGCACCTCCAGCACCGCGTCCATCAACTCCACCTCACTGCCCCCCTCACCCGCACCCGCCAACAGACGCTCCTCCGAGAGCGACAACGGCAACCCGGAAAACACCAGATCATTCACCTCGAACGGAGCCCGCTCATTCAACTGCCGACCAAACTTCACCTGAGTCATACAAATCCCCTCCCAGTCATGCGCGGGGCAACGGCTGCCCACGCACGAACGCTTCCCTGGCCGCCCGCAACCACGCATTCTCCGGCGCGTCCTGAACCGTCGTCAGGTAATCCAGCAGCGCGTCATGAATCGCCTGCAACTGCGCCGTGAACAGATTCAACGCGTCCGTCTCCGGCGACACGTAGAACTTATTGCAGATCAGCAGCCGCTCCCGGTCAATCAGGAAACAGATCTCCCGGTGCCGCAACGCCACCCCGTTGATCAACTCCAGAATCTGCTCCCGGTACTCGTCGTACAGCCCCTCGTAATCCCGCAGATCATAGGAAATGATGACTGTTTCTGGATCGGCCGTTTTCTGGATTCCGAGGGGAATACCGCCAGTATCAAAGGAAACATAGTGGTCATCCTGACTGGTGACGCGATCGCCCTTGATATTTTTCATGAAATGCTCGAAGGCTTCCCACGACTTGATATACCTTTTTCCATTTAGATAGGATTTGAAATTGCCTCGTCTCATCGCGCTCCCACCCTCACCAAAACTTTGTCCAATGTGGAATAGAGCACTATCAATGATTTCAGAAGGAATGCCACTCCCATGGAGAATAATGGCGCGTTGATTCATAATCCGTCCGGATTTTTGTATTGGTGATACAAAAACATCCCAATCGTTTAAATTTTGGATTGATATATCTGGACAGCTAGACGGAAATTCAATCGCTAGGCAATTGGATTCGTAATTCGATATTGATATATCAATTCCTGAATATGAAAATATAAAACTATCGCCGCCATCAATCATGTCAAACCCCCTAGACTTGAGATGACTGACAGCATTATCCAGACAATTGCCAAAAAATTGATCAGGCAGATCTTTAGGCTGCCGAAACATACCTCTAAGCAGTTGATTGAGCACTCTTTCTACCCCTTATGACTTAACAAGCTCAATGCACGCAACTTTCGACGAGAAATTCAATCTCCTGAGGTACCACAAAACTTACATTGCTATTTCTCTTCCGAGGATGTATTTGCGACCTCGTGAATATCCCCGCCCAGAGTGTTGCCCAAGATGGCGCCCGCCTGTTTGAAAATCAGGTCGTACCCTGCCGCACCGGGTAGCATGCCTTCTTTGCCAAGAAGTTCCGGGGACACTCCGACGATTCCCTGTAGTGCGGCGTCCCTGTAGGTAGAGGCTTTCCCAAGTTCTTCAAGTGTAGATTTCGCCGCGCCAGAAATACTGGATTCTGGATTTTTCTGTGTGTTTGTCTTGACATTCTGTGAGAATTTGAGGCCAGCAAACTTCACCAGCTCCTCGCTTGCACTTCCGGCCAGGGCTCCCGCACCTCCAGCGAAACCACCGGTTGCAAAGGCACTGCGATGGTGCCCCAGCTTCTGTCCGATGGTTCCAGCGACCAGCCTTGGGCCCATGGTGGCCAGATTGAGCACCTTGCCCGGCAGGGTGCTGGCGTTGCCGAAGGCCACCTGCTTCACTTGCCGCCCGATACCCCGGAAAGTCTCGCCGTAGGCCGCGCGCCGCAGCTGGGCGTTGGCCTTCCAGGCCGCGGCGATCAGGTCATCGGGCGAATTGGCCTTCAGTTCGTTGAACAGCGCCGTCTGAAGCTTGCGGGTGCTGGCGCCGGGCATGTTCAGGCGCTGCCGGGCCAGAATCTTGCCCATCGGACCGCTCAGTTGTGCCTTCACGCGCGCGCGGGCCACCTGATTGACGGCTTTCTTCAACACGTCCGTTCCGGCCAGCAGGGTCGCGGCGTCCCGCTGTGCCATGCCACGCCAGCCCGCGTTGCCGAGCATGTCCCCCCGGATACCGGCACGGACTTGCGCCGAGATGGCGCGGTTGTAGGTCTGTACGCCCTGCCGGGTGGCCTGCCAGATGCGAGCAGCATCATGTCTGATCATTGCGCCGGTCTGCACACCTCGCAAGGTACGAATACCAGCCAATTCGGCTGCATTCCCGATACCCGCGCCGACGTATTTACCGGCTACTTTCAGGCCGCCACCGGCGTATTTGGCGGCGCTGCCGACGAGGCGACTGGCGGCGCCGCCGACGATACGGGCGGCGGGGCCGAGGGCGACGCCCAGCGCGCCGTCGATGAGCATGGTGGTGGGGGTGATGCCGTGGGTGAGTTTGCGTCCGGCGTACTTGTCATCGCCGGACTCGCGCAGCACGTAGTTCTCGGCCACGCTTCCGGCGACGCCGCTGGCGACTCCGGCGGCGGCCAGCACGAGGGGCAGAGCGGCGCCGCCGGTGCCGACCACGGCGACGACCGCGACGCCTGTGGCGATGGCCGCGCCGAATTTGGCCAGGGTGGCTTTCCCCTCGGTGCTGTTCATCCACGCCCAGCTTTTCTGAAGGCCCTGGCCGACCTTGCTGTTTTTGGCCTGCTCGAATTTCCTGGTGGCCCAGGCCATGGCTTCCTTGCTTTTCTGGACGACACTGACCATGGCGTCCCTGCCGAGGCTACTGATGTCGCGGGCCAGTTGCGTGACGGGCAGGGTGATGCGCTGTCCGGCCTGCGCGAGTCGGTGGAGTTGCTGGGCGCGGTAGGCGCGATCGGTGGTGAAGCGCTGCAGGTTCCCGCCGACCTTCACGAGCCCGCTGACCATGGGGGTCTGCGTGAGGCGGGTCAGGGTGGTCTTGCGGTAGGCGGGGTCGGTGGTGAAACTGCGGACGCTGACGCCCAGTTGCCTGAGGTTGTGGGTGGCGGCGGTGGCGGTGCGTCCGATCCTGCCCAGGGTGGCCTGCGCGCGGGGAGGAAGGCGGCGGGCGGCAGCCTGGAGGGTCTGCTGGGCGACCGCGCGGGCGCGCTGCGCGAGGCGGGCGCGGCCCTGGGCGGTGCCGAGGGTCTGCGCGGCCTGCCGGGTGCGGGTGGCGGCGGCGGTGATGGCCGTCCGGGCGCGAGCCGGGAGACTGTTGGCGACCTTGAGGAGCTTCTGCACCTGCGGGGCGCGGCGGACGGCCTGGGTGACCCGGCTGACGGCGGCCTTGACGCGCGTCTTGCCGTTCTGGATGGCGGTCTGGACACTGCGGCGAATCTGCGTGGGCACGGCGCGTTTGATGGCGTTCAGGGCGGCCTTGCGGGCGGCAGGCTCGCGGACGGTGCGGATGACCTGCTTAACGGCAGTTTTCGCTTTCTCCTTGAGTTTCCGCAGGTGCTCCAGGGGATTGGCCCAGCGCTGCACGGTGGGCGTGGCGGGTGCGGTGGGGACTAGGAGGGCCGCGCGGGGCCTGGGCGTGTGTTTCGTGCCGAACTGCGGCCCGCTCTGCGCGAGTCTGGCTCCCATGGTGCGCGCCTCGGTTTCCAGTCCGGCGTCCGGATCGATGCCCCGCCCGACGCGCCCCTGGCTCTGCTGCACCGTGTGCGTCACCTCGTGCGCCAGCAACTCCAGTCCGCCCCGCGTGTTCGGATCGAACCGCCCCGACTGGAAGAAGATGTCCGTTCCCGTCGTGAACGCCAGCGCATTCACGCCCTTCGCCAGCTTGTCCGCTTCCGCGTCGTCGTGAATCCGTACGCGACTCAGGTCATGGTTCAATCCCTGTTCCAGGTGCCGCTGGATCGCCTCCGGGAGCGGGGAACCCGCTCCCCTCCGCGCCTGGATGCGCCGCAGCACGGGCTGGGTTGCCTCCGCGTCCAGTTCCGCCAGCTGGCGTTGCAGAGAGGACAGGGTGTCGAAGTTCAGGGCCGCCTGCTCCTGCGCCATCTGCCGTTGCAGGGCCTCATCCGTTGCCCGTTGGAGGGGCAGCCTCTCGGCGGCAGGCACCATGTTCAGCACCACGCGGGACACCGGGGCGCTCAGCGCGTGGCGTTGCAGCGTGGCGAGGTGCTCGCCGTACGTGGCGTACCGGGCGGCGGGTTCACCCCGGTCCATGCGGAAGCCCTGACCCAGGGACTGGGCGACCTGTCGCTGGAGGGTCTGGAAGTCGCCGAAGGTGCGGGGGTCCAAGCGATGTCCCTCGACGCTCTCGGCGCGGTGGCGCATCACGGTCACCCAGTCGGACGGCGTGATGGGCCGCGCGGGGACCGGCGTCTGGGCGTGCCGCTGGACGGGCTGGACTTCACCCAGGGCGGCGACCTGTCGCTGCACCACGTCGCGGGCACTGGAGAGGCGGGTTTCCTCCTGGCGCTGCAACGTGGCGGCGCGCAGGACGGGCCGGGCGGCCTGACCCTGCGCCCGGACGGACGTACTCAGGAAGCGTTGCAGCGGCGCGGCCGCACGCTGCGCAGCAGTCTCGGCTGGCTCCGGGCTGGGGCCGAGTCTGGTCCGGTGCGCGGCCCGGCGGTCCGGGGTCCGTGAGCGGTGCTGGAATTCAGCCATGAGCGCCATGATACGTGGGACTGCCGCGTTGCTGTGCCGCAGGTCAGCAGCACGGGATTGGTGTTTGGGGAACGTGAAGTGTACTGTCTGTACAGTGCGGGAGGTGACCACGGTGGCCCTCCCGCTTGTTCTTGACCGCCCGGGCTGACACTCCCATGACATTCGGGTGGAGAATCGGGAGGATTGTCATGGTTCTGTCTAAATTCATGCCCAGCAACCCCAAGTTCAGTGAGAAGTTCACGGCCGCCGCGCGCAACGCGCACGCGACCGCGCAGGCCCTGGTGGACCTGCTGGAGAACTACACCGACGTCGACGCGAAAGTCCAGCGTGTGCGTGACCTGGAGCACGAGGGTGACCGCCTGAGCGCCGAGGTGACCAGCCTGCTGGCCGAGTCGTTCATCGTGCCCTTCGACCGCGAGGACATCATCGCCCTGAACGACGAACTGGACGACCTGGTGGACGACATGGAGGACGCCGCGCGCAAGCTCAGCCTGTACGGCGTGGAGGCCCCGCTGCCCGCCATGGCGAAACTGGCGCGCGTGGTCGAGCAGCAGTGCGCGCTGCTGGCGCAGGGCATGCCCATGATCGAACAGGGCGGCAAGGTGCAGGAACTGACCCGCATCGCCCGCGAGATCCGCGCGCTGGAGGACCAGGGCGACACGATCAGCGACGAGGTGCAGCGCACCCTGTACCACGGCGTGAACGACGTACAGGGCATGATCCGCGCCATGCGAGGCGGCGAGATCGTGAACCTGATCGAGGACGCCAGTGATCAGGCGCAGCGCGTCGCGAAGACCGTCGAAAGCATCCTGCTGAAGAACGCCTGAGGACTGGTGTGGACACTGCACTTCTCAGCCTGATCGTCATCGTGACGCTGGCGTTGATCTTCGACTTCATCAACGGCTTCCACGACACCGCCAACGCGATCGCCACGTCGGTCGCCACCAAGGTCCTGACGCCCGCGCAGGCGATCGCCATGGCGGCCGTGCTGAACGTGGTGGGCGCGCTGGCGGGCACGGCGGTCGCCAAGACGATCAGCAAGGACATCATCCCGCAGGACTTCGCGACGCTGCACCTCGTGGGCGCCACGCTGGTCAGCGCCATCGCGTGGAACCTCTTCACGTGGTGGAAGGGCCTGCCCAGCAGCAGCAGTCACGCGCTGGTGTTCAGCATGGTCGGCGCGGGCGTCGCGGCCGGCGGCTGGGGCATCATCATCCCCAAAGGCGTCAAGAAGACCCTGATGGGTCTGGTGTACTCCCCGGCGCTGGGCTTCATCGTGCCGATCCTGCTGTTCCTGCTGATCTCGTGGCTGGTGCTGCGCTGGATGAAACCCCGGGTCGTGACCCGAACGTTCCGCACGCTGCAGATCTTCAGCGCCGCGTTCATGGCCTTTTCTCACGGTGGGAACGACGCGCAGAAGACCATGGGGATCATCACCTTCGCGCTGGCCGCGTACACCGGCACGCAGATCGAGACGGTGCCGCTGTGGGTGATCCTGTCCGCCGCGGGCGCCATGGGCGCGGGAACCGCCGTGGGCGGCTGGCGCATCATCAAGACCATGGGCTTCAAGGTCGTGGACCTCAAACCCGTGGACGGCTTCATCGCCGAGACGAGCGCCGCGCTGATCATCGACGGCGCCAGCCGACTGGGCATCCCGGTCAGCACCACGCACACGATCAGCACCGCGATCATGGGCGTCGGCACCACCAAGGGCTTCCGGAAGGTCAAGTGGCAGGTCGCCGGGCGCATCGTGCAGGCGTGGATCTTCACGATCCCCGTGTGCATCGCGCTGGGCTGGCTGGTCCACAAGCTGATCCTCGCCGTGCTGTAAGCGGGAGAGGCGATGGAGGGAGAGGCCAGTGGCGCCTCTCCCTCTTTGCTGTAGTGCCGGTTCTGCGCGGCCGGGCGCGGATCGTCAGGGGCGCCGTGGGGGGTTCCCGGCCCGGCGGACCGAATCGAGGAGTTTCGCGACGCTGCGGGCGACCTCGGCGGCGTCGCGGCGCACGTCGGGGTCGCGGCTGAGGTGCGACAGGCGCTCGGCGGCGCTGCGGGCGGCGCGCAGCAGGGTCTCGGTGGGAATCAGGGTGCGGCGGGGCATCTCCCCTCCTCGGGTCAGAATCCGGAGAGTTCCTCCAGGCTGGGCAGCTTGACCAGGCCGCGCCAGTACGCCTGGATGGTGGACAGCACCTGCGTGTACTCCTGGTACGTGCCGGGTTTCAGGACGTACCCGCTGGCCTGCCCGTCGTACGCGCGGTGGATGTCCTCCGGGTGGTCGGAGGTCGAGAGGACCAGCACCGGAATGGAGCGCAGCGCGGCGACGCCCTTGGCCTGCGCGAGGAAGTCGTGGCCGTTCATGACGGGCATGTTCAGGTCCAGCACGATCAGGTCCGGTCGGGGCTGGGGCGGGCCGGTCAGGTGGTCCAGCGCGGCCTGGCCGTGCTCGACGTGGGTGACGTGAATGTCGGGGGCCACCTCGGCGAGCATGTCCTGGAACAGCTCGGCGTCAGCCAGTTCATCCTCGACGAGCAGCAGCGTGAAGGGTCGCGACATCGCTTCACCTTAACGCTTCCGGCGGGGGCGCGGGTGGGGTGTTTCCCCCGGTCGGGGGCGCGGACGGCCTGCTAGGCTGGAAGCATGACGCGCCGCGTGCCCGATGCGACCACTCCCGGAGTGAGCCGGCGGCCGCGTCCGTGGACGCCGTGAGCACCACCGCGCCCGTGAGGTTCGTCGCGGCGGCGTTCGATGCGCTGGCGGCGAACGTGGCCATCCTGGACGATCAGGGCACGATCCTGGCGGTGAACGAGGCGTGGCGGCGGTTCGCGCAGGCCAACAGCGGCGAGTCCGGGAAGGGCAGCAATTACCTGAAGGTGTGCGACGCCACCCAGGGCGAGGACCGCGCGGACGCCCAGCGGATCGCCGCGGGAATCCGCGCGGTGCTGGAGGGCCGGGAGACGCTGTTCGAGCTGGAGTACCCGTGCCACTCACCGCACGAGGACCGGTACTTCATGGCGCGCGTGACGCCCTTCACGCAGGATGACCGGCGGTACGCGGTGGTGGCGCACGAGAACATCACGCGCCGCAAGTCGGCGGAACTGGAGGTGCTGCGCCTGGCCCGCGAACTGGAGGCGCGCGTTGAGGCGCGCACGCGCGAGCTGGAGGACAGCCGCGCGGTCCTCGCGCAGCGCAACGCGCAGCTGGAGGACCGCAACCAGGCGCTGGCACAGTTCGCGTACGTCGCGAGCCACGACCTGCAGGAGCCGCTGCGGACGCTGGGGGCGTACGCGGACATCCTGCGGCACCGCTACGCCGGGAAGGTGCTGGACGAGCGGGCCGACACGTACCTGCTGCGCATCACGGAGCAGGTCTCGCGGGCGCGGCAGCTGGTGCGGGACATCCTGACGCTGTCGAACGTGGCCGTGCAGCCTCCCATGCAGCCCCTGAATCTCGGGGACCTGTGGGACGAGGCGGTCCGGGGTCTGCCCTGGCCGCCGCAGGCGCAGGTCACGCGGGCCGAACTGCCGCGCGTGCACGTGAACCCGGCGCAGGCGCGTCAGCTGCTGCAGAACCTGCTGGGGAACGCCCTGAAGTTCCGCGCGGCGCGGCCCCTGCGGGTGCACCTGAGCGGCGAACTGACCGCGGACGGCACGCAGGTGCAGTTCACGCTGCGCGACAACGGGATCGGGATCGCGCCGCAGCACACCGAGAAGGTGTTCGTGATGTTCCAGCGGCTGCACACCCGCGCGGTCACCGGCGGGAACGGGATCGGGCTGGCGGTGTGCCGCAAGGTCGTCGAGCGGCACGGGGGGCGCATCTGGCTGGACCCTCAGGAGGAGGGCCTGCAGGTGCATTTCACGCTGCCCGCCGAGGGCCACGCGCCGCACCCCGAGGTGCCCGTCACGCCCGAGTGAGCCACAGCGCCCGGTAGGGGTCCAGCACGACCGGCTGCCCGCCGAAGGTGAAGGCACTCCCGGCGACGTGATCCACGGCGTGGTCGCCCAGCACGTCCCGCAGGGCCTGCGCGGGGAACTGGATGGTGTGCTCGCTGAAGTTGTACACGCCCAGGAACGTGCCGTGCGGGTGGTCGCGGCGCAGCAGCAGCACGCACGGGTCGGGGCTGGGCAGGGCGCGGCTCTCGACGCTGGCGTGCAGGTGCGGCAGCGCCCGCCGCGCGTGGATCAGGTGGCGCAGTCCGGCGTTCACGCACCCGTGCGGGGTCGTGGCGTCGCGGGCGGCGTCCTGCGCGCGGGTCCAGTCCATGCGGGGGCGGTGCACCCATCGGTTGTCGGCGGCGTGCTCGGGTGTGTCGCCGAAGGCGTGGTCGTTCAGCAGGGCCAGTTCGTCGCCCATGTACAGCAGCGGCACGCCCCCGAATGCCAGGATCACGGCGTGCAGCAGCAGGACGCGCCGCACCGCGTGGTCCACAGCCTCCGGGTTGCCACTGTCCAGCGCGGCCTCCAGCCCGGCGAGGCTGGCGAGCGTCCCGCTGATGCGGCGGTCCCCGGTCTGCGGGTTGAACTGGAACACCAGCCCCCGCGCGAACGTGCCCGGGTGCTCGCCGCTGTAGAAGTCCGACAGGAAGTGCCGGTGGCCGGGTCCGCTGAGGCCCACGGCGTTCGTGTCCGCGTCGCTGATCGCCCAGCCGATGTCGTCGTGGCAGCGGACGTACACGCCCCAGGTGGTGTTCGTGGGCTTGGGCGGGAAGGCGGACAGCGCCTGCGTGAACAGGCGCGTGTCGCGGCTGGCGAGGCTGCTCCACAGCTGCACCATCAGCGAGTTGTGGTACGCCATGTCACTGACCTTCCCGTGGTGATCCCCGGTCCCCAGGTAGTGGATCAGGTCGTCGGGCGCGACGATCGCCTCAGCCTTGAAGGCCACGGCGGGCGCGACGATGCGAGCGCAGGCGCGCAGCGCGCGGGTCAGATGGTGCACCTCGGGCTGGTTCTGGCAGTCGGTGCCCAGGCGTTTCCACAGGAACGCGATGGCGTCCAGCCGGAAGACCTCCACGCCCCGGTTGGCGAGGTGCAGGATGATGTCCACGAACTCGCGCAGCACATCCGGATTGCCCCAGTTCAGGTCCCACTGGTACGTGTTGAAGGTCGTCCACACCCAGCCCTGCGCCGCGTCGTCCCAGGTGAAGTTGCCGGGCGCGAAGTCCGGGAAGACCTCCGGCAGCGTGCGCTCGAAGGCGTCCGGTTCGGTCCGGTCGGGGTAGATGTGGAAGTACGCGCGGTAGGTAGGATCGCCCGCGCGGGCCTTCGCGGCCCATTCGTGTTCCTGCGCGACGTGGTTCAGCACCAGATCAAGCACGAGGCTCATGCCGCGCCCCCGCAGATCGGCGGCCAGCGTGGACAGGTCGTCCATGCTGCCCAGGTCGTCCCGCACGGCGCGGTAGTCCTGGACGGCGTACCCGCCGTCGTTCTCGCCGGGCCGGGGTTTCAGCAGCGGCATCAGGTGCAGATACGTGACGCCCAGGTCCTCCAGGTACGGCAGGTGGCCCTGCACGCCCTTCAGGGTGCCCGCGAAGCGATCGGTGTACGCCACGTACCCCACCGTTTCCGGCCGCTGAAGCCAGTCGGGGGTCAGGAGCCGCGCCTCGTCCAGCCGTTTCAGGTCGGCGGGGCGGGTGTGGTAGGCGTGCAGCATGACCTCCAGCAGCTGCGCCAGCAGGGGCTCGGCCTGCTCGCCGTACGCGGCCGTCAGGCTGGCGAGCAGTTCCGGGCCGTAGCGGTCCAGGCGCAGCGCGAAGGTGTCGGCGTCGCGGTCGTCGTCGAAGGCGGCGCGCAGCGCCCCGGTCATCAGTGTCCGGGAAAGGGCAGGTTGAGGCATGGCCCCACCAGCATACCCAGATTTTGGAACTGTTTCCAAGATGGGGGGTGACGCCTCCCCCACCAGCAACAGAGGCGGCCCGGCACCCGGCCAGACCGCCCCCACTCCGTCGTCGATCAGCGGGCCACGAAGTCCAGCAGCAGGGCATTGAACTCGTCGTTATGAGTGGCGTTCAGGCCGTGCGGCGCGCCCTTCATCACGTGCAGTTCCGCGTTCGGCTGGTACTGCGGCACGCGCTGCCCACTCGCCTCCAGCGGCACGATCTGGTCCTTGTCACCGTGAACGACCAGCGTCGGCACCGTCAGCTTCGCCAGATCCGCGCGGAAGTCCGTCTCGCTGAAGGCCCGCACGCATTCCTGCGTCGCCACCGGGGACGCCTGCATGTACATCGACGCCGCGAAGTCCAGGAACTCGTCACCCAGTTTCGCGCCGTTCTCGTCCCAGTTCAGGAACTTCTTCGTGAACCCCGCCAGGAACTGCGGGCGGTTCTGCGCCACCTGCTTCACCATGCCCTCCACGTCCTCGTGGGTCATGCCGCCACCCGGGTTGTCCGCCGTCTTGAGCAGGTAGGGCGCGACGGACGCGACCAGCATCGCGCTGCGCACGCGGTCCGTGCCGTACAGCCCCGCGTAGCGGCTGACCTCGCCCCCGCCCATGCTGAAGCCCACCAGCGTCACGTCGGTCAGGTTCAGTTCCTCCAGCAGGTCCTTCAGGTCACTGGCGAACACGTCGTAGGTGTAGCCGGTGGCGGTCTTGCCGCTCTGGCCGAAGTCGCGGCGGTCGTACGACACGACCTGATACCCGGCGTGGCGCAGCGCGTCGATCTGCCCTTCCCACATGCGGCCCGACAGCGGCCACCCGTGAATGAGCACGACCGGGCGGCCCTGGCCGTAGGTCTCGTAGTAGAGCTCGGTCTGCGGGGCGTGGGCGTGCTTCGTCTGAATCGTGGGCATGGGGACCTCCAGGGGTCGCGTGAATGAGGTCGTGTGACGTCGAACCGTTCCGCCCACCACCCTAGGCCCGCCCCGCTCGCCTCCCCTGAGCGGCACCTTCAGGTCCCCTCAGCAACACTTCAGCGCACCTGAACCTTCCAGGCACGAAAAAAGCGGCGTGACCTGCTCGTCACGCCGCCGGGGGTTCAACCGTGGGGTTACGCGATGACGCTGCGCTCCACGTTCAGGTACACCGCCACGTCATCCACGCTCTCCACCTGATCCAGGCTCAGGTAGTGGTGCTGCCCGTCCGCGCTGTCCGACTTCGTGAGCTTCACGCGGTCACCGTCCAGGTGATCCACGGTCCCGACGTGCTCACCATTGACGTCCTTCACCTGAAGGTGCTCGCCCCCCTGCTCCAGGCGGGCCTTCACGGACTGCGCGATGTGGTCGCTGATCTCTCCGGCGTTCATCTTCGTCATGCGGGCAGTCTGGGCCGCGAACATGCCCCCCCCATGACAGGACCATTCAGACCAACGTCACGCCCCCTTGAGGGAATCGTTACCACCCAGCTCTGCCCGGACCGCCATCAATGCGCGGCCCAGCAGGTTCTCTCCCCACGCCTGCCGCGCGCCCGGCGCATCCTGCTCACTGAACCCGATGCCCCAGATACGGTCAGTCGGGGCGGCCTCGACCAGTTCCGCCGCGCCAGTCGCCAGCAGCGCCGCCCGCAGGCGCGCGTTCTGCCCGAACTTCAAGCGCAGCATGTCCAGCGCCACCCCGAACCGTTCCTCCGCCCAGCGCGCGTCGTCGTACGGGCTCACGCGGCGGCCCAGCGCCTTGCATTCGCCGGGCGTGCGGGCCGCCAGGATCGCCTGCCGGGTCACCTCATCCCCGAACAGCGCGGCCTTGCGGGCCATCAGGTCGGTGGCAGACCGCTCCGGTTCCGCGCTCCCCGGAAGAGCACCGGAGATCGCTCCACCTTCACCGTCCGCCACCCCTTGCCTTCTCACTCCGTTCGGGGTGATGAAGGGCGCATCACCCGGCATTTCTGCCCTGTTCCGCCCACTGGTACGTGACGCCGCCTTCCGTGAACACGCTGGGGTGGAAGTTCGAGAACGGATGTGCCGTCCGGTAGAAGAACACGGGCTCGGGACTCATGGGCTCAGTCTCCCCCACCCGGCCTGACCCGGCATCCGCAGGGTGGCGCATCGGGGGTGTGCCCGGTCCGGCGCGGCGCTTTGCCTGCGCCCGGTATCATGCGGGGCGATGACGAAAGACGGCGGCAAACAGGACAAGAAGGCGCAGCAGTACGGCGTGACGCCCCAGAGCGTGGATTTCAACGACTGGTACAACGAGGTCGTGAAGAAAGCCGACCTAGCCGACAACAGCCCGGTGGCGGGCGCGATGGTCGTGCGCCCTTACGGCAGCGCGCTGTGGGAGAACATCCAGCGCTGGCTGGACGACCGGTTCAAGGCGACGGGGCACGAGTCGCTGATCTTCCCCACGCTGATCCCCATGGGCTTTATTACCAAGGAAGCGGATCACGTGGAGGGCTTCGCGCCGGAGCTATTCACGGTGAACAAGATCGGCACGGAGGAACTCGCCGAGCCGTACGTGATGCGGCCCACGTCCGAGACGATCATCGGGCACATGTGGAGCGGCTGGCTGAACTCCTACCGTGACCTGCCGTTCCTGCACTACCAGTGGGGCAGCGTGTTCCGCGCGGAGCTGCGCACGAAGGCGTTCCTGCGCACCAGTGAGTTCTTCTGGCACGAGGGCCACACCGCGCACGCCGACGAGAGCGAGGCGCGCGGCGAGGTGCGGCAGATGCTGGACATCTACCACGAGTTCTGCCGGGACGTGCTGGCGCTGCCCGTCGTGCGCGGCGAGAAGACCGCCAGCGAGCGCTTCGCCGGGGCGGTCGCCACGTACTCCATCGAGGGCATGATGCGCGACGGGAAGGCCCTCCAGAGCGGCACGAGCCACTACCTGGGCCAGAACTTCAGCAAAGCCTTCGACGTGAAGTTCCAGACGCGCGAGCAGCGCGAGGAGTTCGCGCACACGACCTCCTGGGCCATTTCCAGCCGCATCATCGGGGCGATCATCATGACGCACGGCGACGACTTCGGGCTGATCATGCCGCCCCGCATCGCGCCCATTCAGGTGGTCGTGATTCCCGTGGGCCGCAAGGACAACTTCGACCAGATGGTCGAGGAAGGCGAGAAGCTGGCCGCCGAACTGCGCGCCCAGGGCGTCCGCGTCAAGGTGGACAAGCGTGACGGCGTGACGAACGGCTTCAAGTACAACGACTGGGAACTCAAGGGCGTGCCGGTCCGCATCGAACTCGGCCCCCGCGACCTGGAAAGCGGCGTGGTCGTCGTGAAAAGCCGCAACGGCGACGAGAAGGAAACCCTGCCCCGCGCCGACGCCGTGGGCGGCATGACCGCTCGCCTGGACGGCATTCACGACTGGCTGCTGGAACGCGCCACGAGCTTCATGCTGGAGCACACCATTCCCGTGGACGACTTCGAGACGTTCGCCGCGAAGATCGAGGACGGCAACTGGGTGCGCGCGTACCACTGCGGCGACGCCGACTGTGAGAAGAGCATCAAGGAGGCCACCAAGGCCACCACCCGCAACGTCCCCCTGGACGACGCGGAGTTCTTCAACGAGCCGGGCGAGGGCCAGTGCGTGAAGTGCGCCAAGCCCAGCGCCTACGGCAAACGCGTCATCTTCGGCCGTCAGTACTGACAGCAGAGTTCAGAGGTATTGAGGGTATCCCTCGATACCTCTGAATCGAGCGAAGCGAGCACCTGAGGAAGACAGCGGTTAGCAGTGGAATTGAAGGGGGTGCTGTTGGCCCTTCAACGGAACTGAAAACCGCTGTGACGATCACAGAGGAGGAGGCCACCCAGATTGACCGGGTGGCCTCCTCCTCTGTGGGTTCAGCGTCCGCCGAGGTTCGGGGCGAGGTTCAGGGGCTCGTCCAGGCGCAGCCACAGGAACTGCGTGTCGTCCTTCACGCCGGGGCCGCGGCCGCCGGTGGCGGGGTAGTTGTTGTCGTTGACGATCAGGAGGGTGGTGGGGTTCAGAAGGGTGACGTTCTCGATGGTGACGTACGGGAAGGTCAGGGTGCCGCCGCGCGTGTCGGGCGCGAGGCCCTGCGGGTCGGCGATGTTCATCAGGTCGGCGATCAGGGTCTTCTGGAAGGTGCCGTCGGCGTTCAAGCGTTTGAGGTCGATCAGGTACACGCGTTTGTTGCGGGCGTCGGTGTGGACCTTGCCATCGCGTTCCAGCACGAGGTACTGGGTGTCGTTGACGGTGGCGAGGTCGCCGATGGCGTCGCTGCCCGCGTCGAGGGCGTAGCGGCCCGCGAGGCTCCACTGGCGGGTGCTCAGGTTCAGGGCGTTCAGGCGCAGCTGGCCGGGCAGGTCGCCGGTGACGGTCTTTTCCAGCAGGCCGTACAGGGTGGTGCCGTCGGCGCTCAGGGCGAGGCCCTCGAAGCCGCCGCTGGCGCCCAGGGTGGCGTCGGCGCTGCTGGTGCCCTGCGTGAAGGCGGGGTGCTGGGGGCTGCGGACCTCGGGGGCGCTGACCTGCGCCACGACGCGCGCGCCGGTGGCGGGGAAGTCGGTGAAGAAGCCGTCCACGCCGGCGCGCAGCAGCTGGCGCATTTCCTCTTCGGGGTTCCCGGCGTACGTGGGCAGCAGGTAGGTGGGTTCGCTGCGCAGCGTCCAGGGGTGCACGAGCAGTCCGGCGGCGTGCGCACGGGTGACGAAGTCGGTGGGGTCGCCCTTGTCGGTGATGATCCAGCGTTTGGTGGGGCCGACGCCGCTGGCGTACGTGGCGAGGTCACGCAGGCCCTCGGGGGTGGTCAGGGCGTCGTACCGGCGGGTGTCGCCGCTGGCGGTCCAGTCGTAGGGGGCCTCGGTGGGGCCGCTGACGAGCTGCACGAGCGGCAAGGTGACGCCCGCGGCGGGCATGATGCGGGTCTTCAGGTCGCGGAGGTTGGCGGTTTCGAACGACTGGATGAACACGCGGGCGGGGTCGGTGAACTTCTCGCGGGTCAGCGTGTCGATCAGCAGCTGGCTGGTGTCGAACCCGGCGGCTTTCATGTAGGTGGGGTGTTTCGTTTCGGGGTAGATGCCGACCTTGCGGCCGGTGCGGGCTTCCGTGTCGCGGACGAGCGCGATGATCTCGGCGAGGGTGGGGACCTCGAAGCGGCCGTCGAAGGCGCGGCCGCGCAGCGCGGGGAGGCGTTCCACGGCGCGCAGGGTCTTCAGTTCCGCCAGGGTGAAGTCCTCCACCCAGTACCCGGTGACGCTGATCCCGTCGAGCGTCTTGGTCCGCACGCGGTCCCCGAACTCGGGGCGGGTGGCGACGTCGGTGGTGGCCTCGGTGACCTTGCCGTCCTTGTCGAGGACGACCATGACGGGTTCGTGCCGGGCGACGAGCACGCCGTCCTTCGTGACGACGAGGTCGGGTTCGATGAAGTCCGCGCCGCCCTCGATGGCGACCCGGTAGCTTTCCAGGGTGTGTTCGGGGCGGGTGCCGCTGCTGCCGCGGTGCGCGACCACGATGGGGTTCTGGCCGCGCAGGGTGGGCCGCCCGTGCAGGTTCGGCGTGGGGATGGGGGCGCCCAGCAGGCGGCCGTCGGCGCTGAAGTGCAGCAGGTACGGGCCGAACTCGTCCCCGATCCACAGGGTGCCGTCGGGGGCGACCACGAAGCCTTCCACATCGAAGTCCGCGCCGGTCAGCAGGCGGTCGGGGGTGGCCTCGTTCACGATCTGCCACGGCACGCGGCGGTCCGGGTCGCGCAGGTTGATGAAGCCGCGCACGCCGACCTGACCGGTCCCGGCCTTCGCGGCGGTGTTCGGCGCGACGCTCAGGCGGTACAGGCGCAGGAGGTAATCGGCGCTGTTGTTCTTCGCGCCGAAGCCGTTGTCGCTCAGGAACAAGTACTCGCCACCGGCCGTGAACTGCACGCCGCTGAAGCCCTGCACCGGCTGCCCCTGGAAGCGGGTCTGGCCGCGCAGGCCGCCGTTCCAGGCGCCGCTGGCGGGTCCGTCGGCGAGGGTGTCGGCGGGCAGTTGCGCGAAGCCGATGAGGGTGGCGGCGTGCGCGCCTCCCAGCGAGAGGGTCAGGGCCAGCAGGGCGGTCTTCAGGGGTCGCATGTGCCGTTCACCCTCGCGCCCGTCGGTCAGCGGCGTGTGCGCGCCCGGTCAGGGAGCGGTCAGGGGCGGGCCGTCAGGTCAGCGCAGTGGTCATTTCAGCCCAGCCGTCATTTCAACGCAGTGGCCGGGTGGATTCCCGCAGGATCAGCGGCAGGTCGAAGTCCGGCAGGCTGGACGCCTCGCCCGCCAGGACGTGCAGGACGTGCCGGGCGAGCGCCTGCCCGATCTGGTAGGTGGGCTGCCGGACGGTCGTCAGGGGCGGGATGGTGAACGCGCTGGCGGGCAGGTCGTCGAAGCCGATCAGGGACACGTCGTCCGGGACGCGCAGCCCGCGGCGGTGCAGGGCCAGTCTGGCCCCGGCGGCCATCTGGTCGTTCCCGGCGAACACGGCCGTGAACGGCACGCGCGCGTCCAGCAGGTGGGTCACGGCCTGCGCGGCGGCTGCCTCGACGAAATCCCCCGGGAGTTCCAGTTCGGGGTGCAGGGGCAGGTCGTTGGCCCGCAGGGCGTCGCGGTATCCTTCGCGGCGTTCCTGGGCGTCCTGCTGACTGGCCGGGCCGTACAGGTGCAGGATGCGCCGGTGGCCCAGGTCGATGAGGTGCCGGGTCGCCTGCGCGGCGGCGCCCCGCTGGTCGAGGGTCAGGCAGTGCGCCTCCAGGCCGGGCAGGTTCCGGCCGAACAGGATCAGCGGGACGCGCGCGGCCACGTCCCGCAGCGTGTCGTCCCCCAGGGTGCTGCCCAGCAGCAGCAGGGCGTCCACCTTGCGGTAGATCAGGGTGTCGATGGCGCGCGTCTCGTGCCGGGTGGACCAGTGCCCGCTGTTCAGGATGGGCTGGTAGGGCGTGTCGAGCAGCGCGTGCTCGATGCCGCGGATCACGTCGGCGTAGAAGGGACTGACGATGTCCTCGGCGATCACGCCGACGGTCATGCTGCGCCCGGTGATGAGCGTCCGGGCGAGGTAGTTCGGCTGGAAACCCAGGCGCTGCATGGCGGTCTCGACGGCGCGGCGCTTGTCGTCCGCGACGAACGCCGTGCCGTTGATGATCCGCGAGACGGTGCTGATGGACACCCCGGCCTCGCGGGCGACCTCGTTGATGGTGACGCCGTGCGTCATGCGTTTCCCGTGGCCCGCCACCGCGTCACTCTAGCGGGTGGCAGGCGTCAGTAGAGGTTGTTCCAGATGGCCTGCCCGGTGCCGCCCCCGTACGAGCCGAGGAAGCCGCGGGCGTCGGCGGTGGTGCTGCCCCGCCAGAAGTTCGCGATGAGCTGCTGGCTGCGGGTGGGCCACGCGGCAGCCGGGATCTGCATGCTGCTGCCGCTGCCGGTCACGACAGTCGCGCCCAGCGGCAGGGACGCGTTGCGGTACATGGTGAACACGACCCGGCCGTTCAGGGTCCAGACGATGCTGCTGGCGGTCCAGTTGACGTCCACGCGGTGCCAGGCGTTGCTGGCGGCGGGAATCCACGCCTCGTACACGTAGCGGCTGCCGCCGTTGCGGTAGATCAGGGCGGGGTGCAGGCTGCCGCGGCTGGGGACGAATTCCACGTCGATCTCGTTCCAGACGGTGCCGTCGTTGAAGTACGTGAACAGGGTGGTGGTGGTGCCCGCGACGTTCGGGACGTACAGGTCCCCGCCGAAGCGGGTGCCCTGGGTTTTCCAGCGGTTGGATTTGATCTCGCTGCAGGTGCTGCTGTCCAGCCAGCCGTACACGGCGGCGTCGCTGCCGCTTCCCAGGGTGAGGTTGTTCTTCGAGAAGGTGCAGCCGAACAGCGGGTCGCCGTTCTTCCAGGTGGAGGGGCTCCAGGTCATGCCCCAGCGGCTGAAGTCGCCGCTGACGGCCTGCGCGCCCAAGACGGGGCTGGGGGTCTGGCTGCAGGCGCTGAGGGCCGCGCCGAGCAGCAGGAGGACGGATCGGGGGGACGTGGTCATGGGGACTCCAGGGCTGCGCGGCAGCGGCGAGAGGGGCGCGGGGGAACTCGCGCCGGGCGGCGGGTGGGGAGGGCCGGGGTGGACCGCGCCGTCCGGCCGGCCGGGCGTGGCGTGGGCCGGAGGACTCCGGGGCTGTCCGTCGGTGGGCAGCGGGTGGGTTGTGGGCGATCCAGCCGGAGCGTACGCCATGAAAAGCCTTTCAGCAAGAGAGGCCTTTTCGCCCCGATCTCGGCTCCCTCATAGGGATTGAAGCCGACCCCTCCGCGCGGTCAGTCGGTGAGGCTTCTGGCCCGCCAAGCGATACGCGCGCCGGGACACGACCCTCTCCGTCGCCGAGAGCCGCCTTTCGCGGATGGGGTGCAGCACTCCGCTAGACCTCATGAAAGGCTTTTCTTGACGAGTCAGGGTGCGCCTGTTACGGTTCACTCACATCCTCACGCCCAGCCGGACGTCCGCGTCCGCTCCGGTCCCCGCCGTTCGGGCCGGAGTGCCCCCCACCCTGCCCGCCCAGGAGGTCCTCCCGTATGCCGCACCCCCAGCCCGCCAGTCCCGCCCGCCCCCTGCACCTGACCGCGCTGTCCTGCGCGCTGCTCCTCAGCGCCTGCGCCGCCGTCACCCCCGCCACGCCGCCGCCCACCGTCACGCTGAGCAGTAGCGCCGCCAGCCTGGACGCCAGCGGCCCGCTGCGCCTGAGCGCGACCGTGACGGGCAGCGCCAGCCGCGTGATCTTCTACGACCGGGGCGTGAAACTCGGCGAGGACACGACCGCCCCGTACGAGTTCACGGTGAACGCCGACCCTGGCCTGAACGGCACGCACGCCTACTCCGCGCAGGCCGTGGCGGGGGACGTGGCGGGGATCTCCGCGCCGGTCAGCGTGCAGATCCGCATCGCGGACACCCGCACGACCGAACTGCTGAACAACGGGGACTTCAGTCAGGGCCTGAACCCGTGGTGGACCGCCGGAACGGCCGCCACCACGTCCGGCGGCGAGGCCTGCCTGAACATCACGCAGCCGGGCAGCAACCCCTGGGACGTGCTGTTCGGGCAGGGCGGCGTGGGCCTGAACGAGGGCGGCACGTACACCCTGAACTTCACGGCGCGCGCCGCGCAGCCCACGTCGTTCAAGACGCTGCTGCAGTTCGACGGCGCGCCGTACACCAACTACTTCGTGCAGGACGTGGACGTGACCGGCCAGCCGAAGACCTTCACGTTCACGTTCACGATGGCGCAGCCGGGCGACGCGAAGGCCGCGTTCCAGTTCCAGCTGGGCGCGAAGGCCGCCACGACCGTGTGCTTCAGCCGCATTTCACTGACCGGCCCGGCCTTCGGCAGCGCGGTGCCCGCCCCCGGCGCGGACGACCTGAATCTCGTGCGGCTCAACCAGACCGGGTACCTGCCGGACCGGCCGAAACTGGCGGCCCTGCCGTTCGACTCGGACCGGCCGCTGCCGTGGACGTTGCTGGACGGCACGCGCGCGGTCGCCAGCGGCGTGACGCGCGTGTTCGGCGCGGACGCCGCGTCCGGCGAGCATGTGCATCAGGTGGACTTCAGTGCCGTGACCACCCCGGCGGACGGGCTGGTGCTGGATGTCGCGGGGTTCCGCAGTCACCCGTTCCGGATCGGGCGCGTGTACGACGGCCTGAAACGCGACGCGCTGGCGTACTTCTACCACAGCCGCAGCGGCACGCCCATCCAGGCGAAGTACGTCGGGGACACCTGGGCCCGCCCGGCCGGTCACGCGGGCAGCAGCCCGAACCAGGGGGACACGCGCGTCAGCTGCTTCAAGGGGACCGATCAGGCCGGGAACGTCTGGCCCGGCTGCGGGTACGAACTGGACGCCAGCGGCGGCTGGTACGACGCCGGTGATCACGGGAAGTACGTCGTGAACGGCGGCGTGAGCGTCTGGACGCTGCTGAACCTCGCCGAGCGGGACGCGCGCCTGAACATCCCGGACGCGGACGGCAGCCTGAGCATCCCGGAAAGCGGGAACGGCCGCAGCGACCTGCTGGACGAGGTCCGCTGGGAACTGGACTTCATGATGCGCATGCAGGTCCCGGACGGGCAGACCCTGCACCTCCCGCGCGGTGACCAGCGCGGCGTCCCGCTGACCCTGACGCCCACCCCGGCGGGCGGGCTGGTGCACCAGAAACTCACGGACGTCGCCTGGACCGGGCTGCCGCTGCGCCCTGATCAGGATCCGCAGCCGCGCGCGGTGTACTACCCGACGACCGCCGCGACCCTGAACCTCGCGGGCGTGGCGGCGCAGTGCGCCCGCGTGTACCGCGCCGCCGACCCGGCGTTCGCGGACCGCTGCCTGAGCGCCGCGCGCCGCGCGTGGCAGGCCGCGCGGGCCGCGCCGGACGTGTACGCGTACGACCTGTTCGTGGGCGGCGGCCCATACGACGACACGGACGTCAGCGACGAGTTCTACTGGGCGGCGGCGGAACTGTACGCCACGACCGGCGAGGCGGCGTTCCTGGAGGCGCTGCGGGCCAGTCCGCTGTTCCTGCAGATGCCTGAAGGGCGTGAACTGGGCTGGAGTGACCTGACGGCTGCGGGCACCCTGACGCTCGCCAGCGTGCCCACGGCGCTGCCCGGCACGGACGTGCAGCAGGCCCGCGCGAACGTCGTGGCGGCGGCGCGGGCGTTCCGGGACGCGGCGGGTACGCAGGGGTACCGCCTGCCGATGACCGGCGCGACCGCCACGTGGGGGTCGAACAGCGGCGTGCTGAACCGCTCGGTCGTGATGGGCGCCGCGTGGGATTTCACGGGTGACGACTCGTTCGTGAATGTCGTGCTGGAGGGCCTGAATTACCTGCTGGGCCGCAACCCGATGGACAAGTCGTACGTGTCCGGGTACGGCGAGCGGCCACTGCTGAACCCGCACCACCGCTTCTGGGCGCGGTCGCTGGACGCGGCGCTGCCCGGCCCGCCGCGCGGGGTGGTGTCGGGCGGCCCGAACAGCGTGAACTTCAGCGATCCGGTCGCCGCCAAGCTCAAGGGCCGCTGCGTGGGCCTGCGCTGCTACACGGACGATATCGGCGCGTACACCATGAACGAGGTGACCATCAACTGGAACGCGCCGCTGGCGTGGGTGGCGGCGTTCGTGGAGCACAGCACCCGCCGCTGAACACGCGGGGGTCGGGGGGGGAGGGCCGTCTCACGGCGCCCTCCTCCCCTGGCTTCGTGGAACGTCCGCCGTGTGGGATCAGGGGCGGGGCGGTCACGGCCGCGGGTGGGGGCGGCACTCTGTCACCCAGTTGACAAGTTTACTCAACTGGTCTGGTATCCTGGGGTGATATGACCCGTGCCCTGCTCCCCCTCCTGACCCTCTCCCTGATCGCCAGTGCCAGCGCGCAGCAGGCGAAAGAACTGCGCCTGGGCGTGTTCCCGAACGTCACCCACGCCGCCGGACTGGTCGGCGTGCAGCGCGGCCTGATCCAGAAGAACCTCCCCGACGGCGTGAAACTGGTCGTCAAGGAATTCGCCAACGGCAGCCAGATCAACGAGGCCTTTGCCGCGGGCGCCATCGACGCCGCGTACGTCGGCCCCGGCCCCGCCATGAACGCCTTCATGCGCGGCGTGCCCATCCAGGTGTACGCGGGCGCCGCGAACGCCGGAGCGGTGCTGGTCGCTCGCAAGGACAGCGGCGTGCGCAACGTCAAGGGGCTGGCCGGGAAGAAGGTCGCGGTGCCCACGCGCGGCAGCACGCAGGACATCAGCCTGCGGCACCTGCTGCACGAGAACGGCCTGAAAGCCACCGACGAGGGCGGCAACGTCAGCATCGTGCCCATCGACCCGGCGAACATGCCCGCCGCGTTCGCCGCGAAGCAGGTGGACGCCGCGCTCGTGCAGGAACCCTGGGGCGCCGTCATGGAAACGCAGGGCGCCAAGCTGATCGTGAACGAGAAGGGCATCTGGGAGGGCGGGAACTACACCACCACCGTCCTGACTGTGAACACGAAGTACGCTGCCGCGAACGCCGACACCGTCAAGGGCCTCCTGAAGGGGCACCTCGCCGCGATCACCTACATCAAGAGCAGCAACGCCGGCGCGCAGAAGGCCGTCGCCGAGCAGATCTACGCCTTCACCGGCAAGCGCCCCAACACGAACGAGCTGTTCAAGGCGCTGGCCCGCACGCGCGTCACGTGGGACATCAACCTGAAGACCCTCGCGGAGTACGCGCAGCTGAACAGGGAGGCGGGCTTCGCGCGGGAGGTGCCGGACCTGAACCGCTTCGTGAACCTGGACCTGATCCGCAGTCTCGCCAAGTAATACGGACTCCGGTTGAATGGGCTGCAAAGACCGCTGGGTCCGAGCGGATGCGACTCGTAGAGCTGCCCCGCAGAGGAGGAGCAAAACGGGTTCCGGATTGTCAGCGAAGCAAACGGAATCCGGATAACCCGTGAAACGCCGCCCCCTGACGTCACCGGGGGCGGCGTTCGCCCTTTCTGGTGCGGGTGCACTACACTGGGAAGCTATGACGGGGCCAAAGAAAGGTTCACGGGGCCGTGCCCCTAAACGAAACACTGCGCAGGGTCGGGGCGGCGCGACGCGCGAGACGACCCGCCCGGCGCGCGAACGCAGCGAGGGGAGCCGCAACGACTCGCGCGGCGACAGTCGTCCGGTCCGCACCGAGCTGAGCGGGACCGGCGGGCCGCGCCGCACCTCCTCGACCGGCAGTTCCTCCAGCGGCGGCCCGAGGACCGGTGGAACGAGGTCCGGCGGGAACAGCGCCGCGCGGGGCGGGACGAATCCGGCGCGCCGCAAGCCGGGCGAGGCCGCCCAGGGCCGCAGTGAAGGCCGCGGCGAGGGGCGCAGTGAGGCCCGCGCAGGTAGTCGCCCCGGCGGCAGCGGCCCGCGCCGCGCCGCGCCTCCGAAGGTGAAAAAGGCGCTGCCGGAACTCAAGCGCGTGCAGCTCGACGCGCCCGATCCGGACACGGTGTTCAGGGACCGGGACGGCGAGAAGATGACCTTCCCGGACAGCAACCTCAGGCGCGTCGCGGCGAAGATCCTGACGGAGAAGAACAAGGCGTGGCGGTACCGGCCGTTCGCGTTCCCGCTGTTCACGGACCGCGGACACGAGCAGTCGTTCCATTTCGACTTCTACATCTACGATTACGAGGACAGCGTCATCCGCCTGATCCTGGTGGTGCCGTTCGAGTCGCGCGAGGTCTGGGACCGCGTAGGCCGCTTCAAGCGGCAGTACCCCATGTACGAGTACGAACTGTGGACGCCGGAGAAGCTGTACCGCCTGAGCGGACCGCGTGGCCGCCTGGACTTCTGATCGCAGAGTTCAGAAGCAGGGCGAGCACCTGAGCACGACAGGGACTGGCCGACCACGGCACAGCTGAACTGCTCTGTCGGAGGGGGGTGGTCAGGGCCTCCTAGAATCGACTCATCTGCGGGCCTCAAGAAGCCAGCCTGAGACCCTTTATCATGCTGAACGTCGTCTGGAACGGCTTCTGACCCGGGTGAGCCGCATGAGAGTCCCCTTGACCATCGCTTGGGTTTGTGCGAGTTGCTGTGGTCCCACCGGGGGCATCTGGTACCGTTTCCACGTTCCGGGCGGCGCTCCTGCGCCCGCCCCGCCACGAAAGGAGAGCGCAGCCTGATGACCACCACTCCCCCCCTCCGCCCCGGCCGCCCCTACCCCCTGGGGGCCACCTGGGACGGCAAAGGCACCAATTTCGCCCTGTACTCCGAGAACGCCAGCGGCGTGGAGCTGTGCCTGTTCGACGAGCAGGGCAACGAGACCCGCGTGCCGCTGCGCGAGCAGACCGCGTTTGTGTGGCACGGCTACCTGAAGGGCGTCCAGCCGGGGCAGCGCTACGGGTACCGCGTGCACGGCGAGTACGCACCAGAACGCGGCCTGCGTTTCAACCCGAACGTCGTGCTGCTCGACCCCTACGCCAAGGCGCTGGACGGCACCGAGCAGTTCGACCGGGGCGTGTTCGGCTACGTGCCCGGCGGTGAGGACAGCGTCATGCAGGAGGAGGAGCAGCGCGGCGCGCCCCTGGGCATCGTCGTGAACCCCGCCTTTGACTGGGGGGACAGCCAGAAACCGGACGTGCCCTTCCATCAGTCCGTGATCTACGAGGCGCACGTCAAGGGCCTGACCATGACCCACCCGGACGTGCCGGACGAACTGCGCGGCACGTACGCCGGGATCGCCACCGAACCGATCCTCTTCTACCTGCGGGAACTGGGCATCACCAGCCTGGAACTGATGCCCGTGCATCAGCACGTGGACGATCCCTTCCTGCTCGACAAGGGCCTGACGAACTACTGGGGGTACAGCACCCTGTCGTTCTTCGCACCGGACGTCCGCTACAGCGCCGAGGCGCGGCGCGGCAACCCCGCTGGGGCCGTGGACGAGTTCAAGCAGATGGTCAAGGCCCTGCACGCCAGCGGCATCGAGGTCATCCTGGACGTGGTGTACAACCACACCGCCGAAGGCAACCACATGGGGCCCACCATGTCCTTCAAGGGCATCGACAACCCCACGTACTACCGACTGGTCGCCGAGGACCCCCGCTTCTACTTCGACTACACCGGCACCGGCAACAGCCTGAACGTCCGCCACCCGCAGACGCTGCAGCTGATCATGGACAGCCTGCGCTACTGGGTGACGGACATGCACGTGGACGGCTTCCGCTTCGACCTTGCCAGCACGCTGGCGCGCGGTCTGCACGAGGTGGATCAGCTGTCTGGCTTCTTCACGATCATCCACCAGGACCCCATCATCGGGCAAGTCAAGCTGATCGCCGAACCCTGGGACGTCGGTGAGGGCGGCTACCAGGTCGGGAACTTCCCCGTGAACTGGGCCGAGTGGAACGGCATCTACCGCGACGACATGCGCGCCTTCTGGAAGGGCGACGGCGGACTGGCGTCCGAGATCGGGTACCGCCTGACCGGCAGCAGTGACCTGTACCAGAACGACGGCCGGAAACCCTACGCGAGCATCAACTTCGTGACCGCACACGACGGCTTCACGCTACGCGACACCGTCACGTACGAGCAGAAACACAACGACGCCAACCAGGAAGGCGGCAACGACGGGCACAACCACAACATCACCTGGAACTGCGGCGCGGAAGGTGAGACGGACGACCCCGCCATCAACGCCCTGAGACGGCAGCAGCAGCGCAACTTCCTGGCGACCCTGCTGCTGGGGCAGGGCACGCCGATGCTGCTGGGCGGCGACGAGATCGGCCGCACGCAGGGCGGAAACAACAACGCCTACTGCCAGGACAATGAGATCAGCTGGTACGACTGGTCGAGCCTGGACGAGGAGCTGCTTGCGTTCACGAAGAAGGTCATCGGGCTGCGCAAGGCCCACCCGTCCCTGCACCGCCGCAAGTTCTTCAGTGGCCGCACCATCCGCGGCGAGGACGTCCGCGACATCGTGTGGCTGCGCTTCGACGGCGAGGAGATGAGCGACGAGGACTGGAGCAACCCCCAGACCGCGAGCATGGGCATCTTCCTGGACGGCAACGGCCTGGACGACGTGGACGAGCGCGGCGAGCCGCTGCTGGACGACCACCTGCTGCTGCTGCTGAACGCCTCGCACGTGGATCTGCCGTTCCGCCTGCCGGACCTCGCCGGGTGCCAGGAATGGGAACTGGCCCTCGACACGGCCGACGATCAGGCCAGCGGCACCGTGCAGGCCGGAGAGGAAACCAACCTCACGGCGCGCAGCGTGAAGCTGTACCGCTGCCCCCGGCAGTAACGACCTGAACCAGAGAGGCGGCCCCCAGTGTGCGGGCCGCCTCTCCTCTGTTCTGCTGGTCCTCCGGCCAACGCTCCGGCTCAGGTCTCGTAGCTGCGCGCCACGCTGGTCAGGACGCTGCGGTACTCGCCGGGCGTGATCAGGCCCATCGCCATGGCGTGACTCGCGGCGTTCAGGCTGTCGGCGGCCAGCACGAGGTCCACGCCCGCCTTGCGGACCTCCTCGCGGAGTTTCAGGACGCCCTCGTCGCGGTGCGCCTCGGTCACGTCGCGGATGTACACGGCCAGCACGCGGCCCGGGTGGCGGTGCACGACCTCCGCGTAGATTTCCGGATCCTTCTCGCCGCTGTCGCCCACCAGCACGAAACTCAGGTCCGGGAAGCGCTGGAAGATCTGTTCGATCACGCCGTGCTTGTACCCGCCGTGCCCGCCGAGCAGGTCCATGCCCCAGTTCCGCAGGAACAGCGGGCCCAGCGGAATGCGGCGGTAATCCAGGAACTGCCACAGCAGGTCGAAGAAGTTCCAGGGGCTGCTGGACACGTAGAAGATGGGGTTGCGGGCCTCGCCGTCGCGGGTCAGCGCGCGGTACAGGGCACCCACGCCCGGGAACGGCAGGCGCGTGCGGGCGTTACCGGTCAGGACGGTGCTGAGCATGCGCGGCACGCTGGTCACGTCGGACTGCAGCACCGTGTCGTCGAGGTCGCTGATCACGCCGAAGCGGGCGTCCGCGACGACCTGCACGCGGGCGCTGGCCTGCACCTCGCGCCCGTCGAGTTGCAGCGGCACCTGATGCCACCCGCCGGGCAGCGGGCCGGGCGGCGTGAACTCCAGCGTGAAGTACCCGTCGCTGTCACTGACGGCCGCGGCGCGCTGGCCGTTCAGGACGCCGCTGACGGTCACGCCGCCCACCTCGCGGGAGAACAGGCGACGCAGGACGTTCTGCGCGTTGCGCAGCCGGGGGTCGGTGCGGCGGGCGGGCGCGACGGTGCGGGGCAGCAGCACCCGCCCGCGCAGTTCCACGCGGCTGGGCGTGCCCCAGCCGACGTACGGCTGGAGCAGCAGCTTCCCGCGCGCCCGGCGGGGCTGCACGTATCCGCTGAAGGCGCGGTCGGCCGTCTGGACACCCCGTTCCAGCAGGGGCAGCAGCGCCTTGAAAGCAGTCTTGAACACCCGCCCAGTGTAAGCGGCCCCCCACCCGGCCGGGGCGAGGGGGTCCTTGGGGCTTCGCTGACGTTTGGGCCCCGTCAGGGTGCGGGCTGGTACGGCCACGCGACGTCCCCGACCGGCTCGCCGGGCGCGGCGCCATCCCAGTCGTAGCCGTAGACCTCGCGGGGGCGCAGGACGCTGGTGCCGTGGGCGGTCGCGTGGGCGCAGGTGGCATCGTACGCGGCGAGGATCTGCGGGAACTCGAACTGCTCGCGGGTCAGGGCCAGGAACGCCTCGTGCCGGGCGGGTTCGACGCGCAGGGCGACGTCCCCGCCGGGCGTGACCGCGCCGGCGTACGGCACGCAGATCTCGATGGGTCCGTCGCTGTCGGCGTTCACCTCGCCGTGGAAGATCACGAACGGCGCGCCCGCCACCGTGCCCTGCGAGGTGACGTGGTCCATGAGGGTCTGCATGCCGCCCTTGATCGCGGCGGGCAGGTCCGCGACGAACACGTGGAGGGTGAGGGTGGCGACCGGCTGATCGGGCTGAACGCGGGTCTGGACGGGGGGCAGGGTCATGGGGGTCTCTCCTTGCAGGCGTGAGAGGAGGTACAGGGTCAGGTCGCGCCGCTCGCGGTGCAGGCGGTCCAGCCGGGCGAGGTGAGCGCGCAGCGCGCCGGGCCGCTCTGAAGCGGGCGTGTCCAGCAGTGAGCGGATGTCACTCAGGGGCAGGTCGGCGCGGCGCAGCAGGCCGATCAGCCGGGCGTCCGCGACCTGCGCCGGGTCGTAGCGGCGGTACCCGCTGCCCTCATCCACCTGAGCGGGGCGCAGCAGGTTCAGGTCGTCGTACAGGCGCAGCGCCTTGGCGCTCAGGCCGCTTGCCTGTGCGAACGCACCGATGGTCATGAGTGGGATGGTCATGGGCGGGCTTCCCTCCGGAGGTACCCCCAGCGTGCGCCCTGCCCCTGGGGGAAGGTCAAGGGGCCTGATGCCGTGCGGCCTGCGCGACGATACGCCGCGCTGACGGGCGCGCTACCGTGACGGGAATGACGCCACTCCTGCTGGGCCACCGGGGCGCGCCCGCCCTGCACCGCGAGAACACCCTGACCGGCTTCCAGGCCGCGCTGGACGCCGGACTGGACGGCGTGGAACTGGACGTACGCCGCCTCGGCGACGGGACGCTGGTGGTGCACCACGACGCCAAGCTGGAAGAAGGCCGGGCGCTCCCCACGCTGCGCGCCGCCGAGCTGCCCGCCTTCGTCCCGACGCTGGACGCCGCGCTGGCCTGGGCGGCGGACACCGGAGCGTTCGTGAACGTGGAACTCAAGCACGAAGCGGCCCGGCCCGACGACCGGGTGGGCCGCACGCTGGACGCCATCCGAGCGCACGGCCTCACCCGACGCGTGATCGTGAGTTCGTTCATGCCGACCCTGCTGCGCGCCGCGCGCGACGCCGCGCCGGACACCCCGCGCGGCCTCCTGACCCACAAACCGTACCCGCCGCTGCTGGTGCGCGCCGTGATGGCCTGGACCGGCAGCGCCGCCCTGCACCCCCACCACGCGCTGATCGACGCGGCCCTGATGGACACCGCGCGGCTCAGAGGCTGGCAGGTGAACACCTGGACCGTCAACGACCCCGCCGAGGCCGCCCGCCTGAGCGCCCTCGGCGTGCACGCCCTGATCGGGGATCACCCGGACGTGCTGCTGCGCGCCCGGCTGCCTCCCGCCTCCTCCTAACGCCCCCAGGCCACGGGGCGGACGTTGCTGCCGCTCGTGAACGCGTGCAGCAGATTGTCCTCGATGCGGCGGGTGTTCACGCTGGCGTCGGTGGCGGTGGCCTGCGCGGTCACGCTGACCAGCTGACCGCCAAGCGGACGGGACTCCCAGGTCACGTGGACCGTGTTGCGGCCATCCGTACTGGTGGCCCGCCAAGCCACGCGCACATGCAGAGGGGCTTCTTTCTCGCTGAGGATCTTCATGCTGTCCGCACCGTCCGGGAAGGTGAACGTCCCATACCCGCTGGGCAGGCCTGTGTTGTAGGTGGACTGCGTGATGATCAGCGCGGAGATCCGCGCGAAGCTGCTGACACTCGCCTCTCGGTCCTCCGGCAGGCGAAGTGAGCTGGGCCTACTGCCCCCAGTGCTGAGGGGTGAGGTGACCTCCGCGATAACCTCATTCGGAGCGGGTTTCGGGCCGCTGTAGGCGGGCGCACAGGCCGCGAGCAGCATGGGAACGAGCAGAACCGAGCGTTTCACCGCAGCACCCTAGCGGATGGCCCGTCGCCTGCACGCCTCACGTGAGCACCCCCGCCACGTGGACGGGGGTGCCGTTCAGCCTTTCGCTCTTACAGCGAGATCAGGAAGGGGTCTTCCAGCGACTCGCAGATGAATCGCACGAAGCGGGCGGCGTCGGCACCGTCGATGAGGCGGTGGTCGTAGGTGAGGCTGATGGGGAGTATGTTGCGGGGTTCGAACTCGCCTTTCTCCCTGTTCCAGACGGGTTCCATGCCGCCGCGGCTCACGCCGAGGATGGCGACTTCGGGGCTGTTCACGATGGGCGTGAAGGCGTGCCCGCCGATCCCGCCGAGGTTGCTGATGGTGAAGGTGGCGCCCTGCATCTCGTCGGGTTTCAGTTTGCGGTCGCGGGCTTTCCCGGCCAGTTCGCTCAGTTCGAGGACGAGGTCCGTGATGCTCTTGCGGTCGGCGTCCTTGACGACGGGGACGAGCAGGCCGACGGGCGTGTCGACGGCGACGCCGATGTTCACGAAGTCCTTGTAGATGACCTGCTGGGCGTCCAGGTCGAGGCTCGCGCCGAACTTGGGGAACTTGCGCAGGGCGTTCGCGACGACCTTCATGAGGATGTGGGTCATGGTGAGCTTCCCGCCCGCCTTCTCCACGCGGGCGCCGAAGCGTTTGCGGACCTCTTCCATGACGGTCACGTCGGCCTTGTCGAAGTGCGTGACCATGGGGATGGCGGTGCTGGCGGTCATGGAGCGGACGGTGGCCTTGCGGATGCCGCTCATGTCCTCGCGGGTGACGTTACCCCACTTCGTGAAGTCGGGGAGCGGCGCGGCGGCCACGGCAGGTGCGGCGGCGGGGGCGCTGGTGGCCGGAGCGGCAGCAGGTGCGGTGACGGTGGGGGTGCCGCCGGTGCGGCGCACGTCCTCCTCACTGATGCGCCCGGCGATACCGGTGCCGTGCACGGCATGGATGTCCACGCCGAGTTCCCGCGCGAGGCGGCGGACGCTGGGCGCGGCGGGCACGACGGTGCGGCCGTCGAAGGTCTGGGGGTTCTGGGTGCCCTGCGCTTTGGGGAACTGCGCGGCGGGCTGCTCGCCGCCCAGGTTCACCTTCACGACGCTGGGGGCGCTGGCCGGGGCGGCGGCAGGAGTAGCGGGAGCCGGTGAGGGTGCAGGCGCAGCGGCGGGGGCGCTCGCGCCGCCCAGGGTGGCGATCATGCCGCCCACCTTCACGGTGTCCCCGACCTTCACGTTCACGCCGGTCACGGTGCCGCCCGCGTTGGCGGGAACTTCCACGACGGCCTTGTCCGTCTCGATCTCGATGACGGGCTGGCCCTCGCTGACCGTGTCGCCTTCCTTCACGAGGACGCTGACGACGGTGCCCTGCTCGATGTTGTCGCCCACGTCCGGCAGGGTGATCTGCCCGCCCGCGCTGGCGGCAGCGGCAGGGGTGGCGGGCGCGGCAGGTTCGGCGGCCTGTTCCTTCTGCGCGGCCTGTTGCGCCTGCGCGACCTCCTTGCTGCTGCCGGTCTCGGCTTCGTCCACCGGGCCGTTCGCCGGGGCGGCGGGGGCAGCCGGGGCGCTGCCACCGCTCAGGGTGGCGATCACGCCGCCGACCTTCACGGTGTCACCCACGCTCACGTTCACGGCCTCGACGGTTCCGGCGGCCTCGGCGGGCACCTCAATGACGGCCTTGTCGGTCTCGATCTCGATGATCGGCTGGCCCTCGGTCACGCTGTCCCCGGCCTTCACGAGCACCGTCACGACCGTGCCCTGCTCAATGTTGTCGCCCACGTCGGGCAGTTTCAGTTCAGTCGCCATTTGGAGTTCTCCTTCGGAGAGGGGTTGATGGTCGATGGTAGACGGTTGATGGTCGATAGGTATTCCATCAACCATCAACGTTCAACCTTTAACGCAGGACAGGCGCGTCGCGTTCCGTGTCGATGCCGAGGTCGGCGATGGCCTGGGCGACCACTTCACCCTTGATCTTGCCGTCGCGCTGGAGAGCGTACAGGGTGGCAAGGACGACGTGCTTGGCGTCCACTTCGAAGAAGTCGCGGAGTTCCTTGCGCGCCTCGCTGCGGCCGAAGCCGTCGGTGCCTAGCGTCCAGAGTTTGCGGTCGAGGTGGCCGTTCAGGCCGTCCGCGCCGAGCTTGATGTAGTCGCTGACCGAGATCAGGACGCCGGGGGCATTCTCGCGGCTCAGCTGCTGCGCGACGTACGGCACGCGAGGTTCCTCGGTCGGGTGGAGCATGTTGTGGCGCTGGGCGAGCAGGGCGTCCTGGTGGAGTTCCTTGTAGCTCGTGACGCTCCACAGGTCGGCGGCCACGCCGTACTTCTCGAGCATAGTGACGGCTTCCTGCGCGGCGCCCATGGCGGGGCCACCGGCGAGGATCTGCGCCTGGAGCTTGGGTTTCTTCAGGGCGCTGCGCTGCAGGCGGTACAGGCCGCGGACGATGCCGTCGCGGATCTCCTCGTGGCTGCGGTCACTGGGCATGGCGGGCTGGACCTCGTTCTCGTTGTCGATGGTGACGTAGTAGAACTCGTCGATGCCGTCCACGTACATGCGCTGGATGCCGCTCTCGATGATCACGGCCAGTTCGTATGCGAAGGCCGGGTCGTACGTCTTGAGGTTCGGGACGACGTACGCCTGCAGGTGGCTGTTGCCGTCCTGGTGCTGGAGGCCCTCGCCGGCCAGGGTGGTGCGGCCGGCGGTCGCGCCGAGGATGAAGCCGCGGGCGCGCTGGTCGGCGGCGGCCCACACGAGGTCACCGACGCGCTGCATGCCGAACATGGAGTACAGCACGAAGAACGGGATGGTCGGCACGCCGTGGTTGGCGTACGCGGTGCCCGCCGCGATCCAGGAGGCCATCGCGCCGTCCTCGGTGATGCCCTCTTCGAGCATCTGGCCGTCCACGCTTTCCTTGTAGGCCATCAGGGAGCCGCTGTCGACCGGGGTGTACGTCTGGCCGCGCGGGCTGTAGATGCCGATGCGGGGCACCAGGGCGTCCATGCCGAAGGTGCGGGCCTCGTCGGGCACGATGGGCACGACGAGTTTGCCGATCTCCTTGTCGCGCAGGAGTTTGCTGATGATCTGCACGGCGGCCATGGTGGTGCTCACCTGGCGGTCGCCGCTGCCCTTGGCGAACTCCTCGTAGAACTCGCCGTTCGGGATGGTGGGGTGCGGGTACTCGACCTTCCGGGCGGGAATCGGCCCGCCGAGCGCGGCGCGGCGTTCCAGCGCGTACTTCACTTCCGGGCTGTCGGGGCCGGGGTGGTAGTACTCGAGGTGCTCGACCTGCTCGTCGGTCAGGGGGAGTTCCAGCGTGTCGCGCAGGTCCTTGAGGGTGTGGAAGTCGAGCTTCTTGACCTGGTGGGCGACGTTGCGGGCCTGGGCGCTCTCGCCGAGGCCGTAGCCCTTGATGGTGCGCGGGATGATGATGGTGGGGCTGCCCTTGTGCTGCACGGCGGAGGCGTACGCGGCGTAGATCTTGTGGATGTCGTGCCCGCCGCGGTTCAGGAGTTCCAGTTCGGCGTCGCTCCAGCCGTCGATCAGGGCCTTGAGTTCCGGGGTGTTGAAGAACTTCTCGCGCAGCTCCTTCCCGCCGAACGCCGCGTAGCGCTGCGATTCCCCGTCCACGAGCAGTTCGAAGCGTTTGACGATCGCGCCGTTGTAGTCCTTCTGGAGCAGTTCGTCCCACTTGCTGTCCCAGATGACCTTGATGACGTTCCAGCCCGCGCCGCGGAACAGCGCCTCGAACTCTTGGATGACCTTGCTGTTCGCGCGCACCGGCCCGTCGAGACGCTGGAGGTTCGCGTTCAGCACGAAGATCAGGTTGTCGAGGTTCTCGTACGCCGCGAAGCGGATCGCGCCGATGCTCTGCGGCTCGTCCATCTCGCCGTCACCCAGGAACGCCCAGACCTTCGCGTCACCCTTGGGTTTCAGGCTGCGGTTTTCCAGGTATTTGATGAAGCGCGCCTGGTAGATCGCCTGGATGGGGCCCAGGCCCATGCTGACGGTCGGGAACTCCCAGTAGTCGGGCATCAGCCAGGGGTGCGGGTAGCTGCTCAGGCCCGCGCCGTCGGGCTGCAGTTCGCGGCGGAAGCGGTTCATGCGCGCCTCGTCGAAACGGCCCTCCAGGAAGGAGCGGGCGTACACGCCGGGGCTGGCGTGCCCCTGGTAGAAGATCAGGTCGCGGTCCTGCCCGGCGCCGTGGCCGCGGAAGAAGTGGTTGAAGCCCACCTCCAGCAGCTCGGCGGCGCTGGCGTACGTGCTGAGGTGCCCTCCGATCCCGTCGCTGTTCTTGTTCGCCTTGATGACCATCGCGACGGCGTTCCAGCGGATGATGTTGCGGATGCGGCGTTCGATCTCGGGGTCGCCGGGGTACTCGGGCTGCGCCTCGACGTCGATGGTGTTGATGTAGGGGGTGTTCTGCTTGAACGTGATCGGCGCGCCGTGGAAGTACGCGTAGTGATCGAGTTCCTCCAGCAGTTCCGCCGCGCGGTTGTCCCCGGCGTCGGCGAACACGTACGCCAGAGAGTCCAGCCACTCCTGCGTCTCGACCGCGTTGAGCTGCTGGCGTTCCTGCGCGTTCATCCCGGCGCGCGCGGGCCGGTTCGGCGGTGCCGACTTCTGGGGAGACTGCGTCATGCTGCCCAGCATAGGCCCCGCCAGTCCCACACTTCCAACAGGGAATTCTCATGCGATTCACCACTGACACTGGTGGGTGGCGGGCGCTACGCTGTCCCTGATGTCGGTCGAACTGCGTCACCTGCGGCACTTCGTGGCCCTCGCCGAGGAGGAACACTTCGGGCGGGCCGCCGAACGCGTGTTCGTCGTCCAGCAGGCCCTCAGCAACTCCATCCGCAACCTGGAAGAGGAGGTCGGGGTGCCCCTGGTGCTGCGCACCACCCGCCGCGTGCAGCTGACCCCCGCCGGGCAGGAATTCCTGATCGGCGCGCGCGAAACCCTCGCCCTGGCCGGACAGACCGTCGAACGCGCCCGCCGCGCCGCCCGCGGAGAGGTCGGCCGCCTGAGCGTCGGCTTCGTCAGCGGCCTCGCCTTCGGGGGCCTGCCGGAGATCGTGCGGCGCTTCCGGGAGCTGTACCCGAACGTCAGCGTGGACCTGCGCGAACTCACCGCGCAGGAACAGGAAGCCGCGCTGCGCGGCGGGCAGGTGGGCATCGGCCTGATGCTGCTGCCAGTGCGCGACCCCAGCCTCGACTCCCGCGCCCTGTGGCGACAACCCCTGGTCGCCGCGCTGCCCGCCGCGCACCCCCTCGCCCGCAAACGCCGACTGAAGATCAGCGACCTGGGGGCCGAACCGTTCGTGTTCTTCCCCCGCCAGATCCGCGCCACGTACTTCGATCAGGTCATGCGCTGGTGCTCCACAGCAGGATTCACCCCCCACGTCGTGCAGGAAGCCATCGAGGTCCCCACCCTGCTGTCCCTCGTCGCGGCGGGCGTCGGCGTGTTCCTCCCCATCGAATTCTTCAGCCGCCTGTCCCTGCCCGGCGTCGCCTACCGCCCCGTCGAGGACGCCCCCACCGTGGACATCGTCGCCGTGTGGCGACGCGGCGACGGGAAGAACCCCGTCATCCGCGCGTTCCTGACCGTCGCGGAGGAGGTGCTGAGGGAGGGCAGTGGGAAGTAGGAAGTGGGCAGTGGGCTCGGGCGGGGTGAGCGCTCAGGCCGCGTGACCGCCGTTGACCATCACCCATCACCCATCCTCCGTCACCCCTGCTGCGGCTTCCCGGTGTCCGGCATGCCGCGCAGCACACCCAGGATCAGCAGCGTGCCCCCAACGGACAGCAGCGCGCCCATCAGGAACGCCGCGCCGGGGAAGCCATGCGTGAGGCCGTAGGCGTACACAGCGGTCGCCAGGAGCGGACCGACCACGGCGACCAGGGAGTTCAGGCTGGTGATCGCGCCCTGCACGCGGCCCTGCTCGGTTTCACTCACCTGACGGGAGATCAGGCCCTGAATGGCCGGGTTCGCGAGCCCCCCCAGCGCACCCACGACCAGTGAGGCGTACAGCAGTGCGCCGCTGCGGGCCACGCTGAGCACCGTGAATTCCAGGATGCTGCTGACCAGGCCGGTCATGATGGTGCGCCGCTCGCCGAACCGCGCGATGAACGGCCCGATCAGTCCACCCTGCACGGCGGCGGTCAGCAGGCCGAAGAACGCCAGCGCCACGCCGTTCTGCCCCGGCGTCCAGCGCAGCACGCCCTCGGTGTACAGCACCCACGTGCTGAAGATCACCTGCCCCGCGAGACCCAGCAGCACGAACGTCAGCGCCAGCGACCGCAGGATCGGGTACTCACCAAGCGCCCGCAGGGGCAGCAGCGGGTTCAGATCCGCGCGCCGCATGGCCTTGCCGCGCGCACTGACCGGCAGCGACTCGGGCAGCACGAACAGGCCGTACAGCACGTTCAGGCCCGTCAGGGCCGCTGCCACCATGAACGGCACGCGCAGGCCGTACTCGCCCAGCAGGCCCCCCAGCGCCGGACCCAGGATGAACCCCACCCCGAACGTCGCGCCCAGCAGCCCGAAGTTCTTCGCGCGGTCCTCCGGCGGCGACACGTCCGCGATGTACGCGTTCGCGACCGTCAGGCTCGCCCCGGTGATCCCCGCCAGGATGCGCCCCACGAACAGCCACGCCAGGTTCGGCGCGAACGCCAGCAGCAGGTAATCCAGCGCCATGCCCGTCAGCGCGAACAGCAGCACCGGCCGCCTCCCGAAGCGGTCACTCAGCACCCCCAGGATCGGCGCGAAGATGAACTGCATCACCGCGTACGCCGCCGTCAGCAGCCCGATGGTCCGCGCGCCCGCCACCTCCGACCCTGCCAGTTCCTTGACCAGCCCCGGCAGCACCGGGATGATCAGCCCGATCCCGATGATGTCGATCAGGGCGGTCAGCAGAATGAAGATCATCGCGGCGGGACGGGAACGCATGGGGGGCAGTGTAGGGGGTCAGGCGACCGGAGTCTGCTGGAACAGGGCCAGCTGGGTGATCGGCCCGTATTCGGGGTGCACGTCGCCCAGATCGTGGAAGGTCACGGCGTACCCGTACTGTTCGGCGGCCGCCTGAGCCCAGGACTGAAACTCGGCGCGGGTCCATTCGAAGCGGTGGTCGGCGTGCCGCCGGGTGAGGGGCTCCTCGAAGGTGGCGTTGTACTCGCGGTTGGGCGTGGTGACGATCAGCGTGCCGGGCCGCGCGTGGCCCAGGACGTTCTGCGTCAGGGCACTCAGGCGGTGCGGTTCCAAGTGCTCGATGACCTCGACCAGGGCGGCCGCGTCGAAGCCCCTGAGGCGGGAGTCCGGGTAGGCGAGACTGCCGTGTAGGAGCGTCACGCGGTCCCGCAGTTCGGGGCGTTCATCCAGTTTCAGGCGCTCGGCAGCGATCTCCAGACTGCGGGCGCTGAGGTCCACACCGACCAGTTCGCGGAACTGAGACGAGCGCAGCAGGCGGCGCAGGAGTTTGCCCTCGCCGCAGCCGAGATCCAGCACGCGCCGCGCCCCGGTCTGTTCCAGCAGGGCCGCCACGGCGCCCAGTCGGGCGTCGTGCACGCGGGGCGGTACTGGCGTATCCGTTGTGGGCTCAGCGTCGGAAGCGTCCTGCTCAGGCTGCGGGTCGGTCAGTCGGGCCTGCGCCTGCGCCACCAGCCCCCGGAACCGCAGGTAGCGCGCGGCGATCAGGTCGCGTTCCGGGTGGGTGTCCAGCCAGTCCTGTCCGTGCCGGAGCAGCTTGTCCACCTCGGCCTCACCCACGTAGTAGTGTTTCTTGCCGTCCAGAACGGGCAGCAGCACGTACAGGTGCCGCAGGGCGTCAGCGACCCGCACGGTGCCGCGCAGCGTCAGCGTGACGTAGGGCCGCTCGCCCCACTCGGGGTACAGGGCGTCCAGGGGAATGGCCTGCACCTCGACCTCGTACCCCAGCGGGCCGAACAGCCGCTCTGGCAGGTCCGTCTGCCCGCGAGCCGCCACGCACGGCAGGGTCAGGGTCAGCGGCAGGGGTCTGGCGGCCAGTTCGGGCCGGTCGCGGCTCTGGCCGGTCATGGCGGTCCCGAACGCGTCGCGCAGCGCCACCGACAGGAAACTGCCGGACGCGTAGGGACGGTCGTTCACGTAGGGTTCCAGCGTGCCGGACTCGCCGCCCGCAGGGGCGCGGGACAGCGCGACCGGGTCCACCTCGACGAGCAGCGCGGCGGTGGTGCGCTCCGGGGTGGCCTCCGGGTAGAACACCAGGGACCGGCCGAACGGCAGGGGGCGTTCCAGGGTGCGGTCTGGATGTTTCATGAGCACGAAGCCCAGGTCGGTGGCCGGCGTGTGGGTGGTGGTGATGGTCAGGAGCATGGCTGGCCCTCCAAGCCAAAGGGGAACGAAGTGGCAGGCAGCGTCATCACAGCCGCACGTCGATTGGGTCGCTTTCCAGCGCCAGGACGCCCAGCACGCACTCGTGCACGCGGCCTTCGGCCCCCTCCGCGAAGCGGTGCAGGCCCTCCAGGCCCAGGCGGAACTCGCGGGACGCGCGGGCCCGCTTGGCGTTCAGGGCGCGGGCCTTCAGGCGGGTCAGGTGTTCGGGGCGGGTGTACTCCGGGCCGTAGATGATCCGCAGGTACTCGCGTCCCCGGACCTTCACGGCGGGCTGTCCCTGCCGCCCGGCTGGGAGGAAGTCCAGTGGTTTGACGACCATGCCCTCGCCGCCTGCGGCTGTCAGGGTGTCCCACCACGCCGTAGCCTGCGCCTCGTCGGGGGTGCCGAGGGTCACGACGCGGTGCGCGGTCCGACCGAAGAGGACCGGGTCGGCGTCGGCCAGGATGCCCAGCGTCGTCAGGTGCCACAGGTGGTCCCGGTCGTCATGCACGCGCCCCTGGGAGGCGAGCAGGTGGAAGGGGCGGATCTGCACGTCCTCCGGGCCGGTCACGCGCCTCACGTACGCGCGGTACGCGTCGCGGTAGCGGTGCAGGTCCCCGGCGCGCTCCTGCGTGCGCGTCAGCCACTCGCCCACCGGCACACCCCGCGCGTGCGCCGCCCGCAGGGCGTCCGCCGCCGCCGGGAGCGCCGCGTTCCCGGCGGCTCCCACGGCGGCGTACTGTCCCCTGATGAGTTCCTCGGCCTTCAGGCTCCAGGGCAGGATCTCGGCGTCCAGCAGCAGCCAGTCGGTCTCCAGGGTGTCCCACAGGCCCGCGCGGGTGGCGGCCTCACGGGCGCGGGTCAGGATGTCCGCCTCCCACTCCGGGCGGAAGAACGGGCGGCCCGTGCGGGTGTACACGCTGCCCTGCCCAGCCGCGCCGAAGCGGCGGGCGGCGGCCTCGTCCCGCGTGAGCACCAGCAGGGCGCGGCTGCCCATGTGTTTCTCCTCGCACACGACCTGCACCGCGCCCTGCGCGCGGAAGTACGCGAAGGCCTCGTCCGGATGCTCCAGGAACTCCGGGCGGGCGCTCGTCTCGACCGGACTCATGGTGGGCGGCAGGTACAGGCACCAGCGGGGGTCCACACCGTATCGGCTGAAGGTCTCGACCGCCGCCGCGCGCTCACCGGCCCGCAGCATCACGCCCCCCACCGAACGGGTCACGATCCGCCCCGGTTTCAGGAACTCGGCCAGATCGAAGGGCGCAGTGGCGGCCGGGTCCGGCGCGGCCTCCAGCGGTCGGGCGGGCGCGGCGTACTGGGCGCGCGCCGGGACGCTGCGGAGTTCCATCTCCGGATAGCGCAGGGCAGTCAGCTGCCCGCCGAACACGCAGCCGGTATCCAGGTCAATGGTGCGGTTCACCCACCGCGCCTGCCCGACCGGGGTATGCCCGTACACCACGTGGGCAGCCCCCTTGTACGCCGCGGCCCAGTCGCGGCGGACCGGCAGGCCCAGTTCGTCGGTGCTGCCGTCCACGTCCCCGTACAGCGCGAAGCTGCGGACCCGGGCACTGCTGCGCCCCTGGTACCTCTCGGGCAGACCGGCGTGTGCGACGACCACGCGTCCCTCGTCCAGCACGAAGTGACTGATCAGGCCGCCCAGGAACCGCCGCACCTGCCGACAGAATTCAGGGCCGGCCGCCTCGATCTGCGCCAGGGTGCCATCCAGGCCATGCAGGGCCTGCACCTGCTTGCCGTCCAGCGCCCGCTTCAGTTTTTCTTCGTGGTTGCCGGGCACGCACAGGGCTGCGCCGCTGGCGACCATGTTCATCACCAGTCGCAGGACGCCCGCGCTGTCCGGTCCCCGGTCCACCAGGTCGCCCACGAACACGGCCGTGCGGCCCGCCGGGGGCGTGACCTGATCCCCGTCCAGGGCGTAGCCCAGGTCCGTGAGCAGGTCGCGCAGTTCGGGCAGGCAGCCGTGCACGTCCCCGATGAAGTCGAACGGTCCGCGCAGGTCGCGGCGGTTCGAGTACAGCGGCACGCGCGTGATCTGGGCGGCGTTCACGTCATCCACCGACCGCAGGGTCCAGACGTGCCGGAACCCCTCACGGCCCAGGCCACGCAACCCCCGGCGCAGGTCCGTCTGCTGACGGCCGATCACCGCCTCGCTGAACGGTCGGTCTCCCCGCGCCTCGTGCCGGGCGTCCAGCACGCTGCGCGGCAGGTCCAGCACGATCGCCACGGGCAGCACGTCATGTGCGCGCGCGAGTTCCACGAGTCGGCGGCGATCCTCCGCCCGCACCGAGGTCGCGTCCACCACCGTCAGCAGACCCCGTTCCAGACGCCGCGCTGCCACGTGATACAGGCTGCTGAACGCAGCCTCGTTGGCGTCCAGCGTGTGCTCACTGCCGCTCACGAGGGCACGGAACTGGTCACTGCTCAACACTTCGAAAGGACCGAAGTGTCTCGCCGCGAAGGTGCTTTTGCCCGAGGATGACGCGCCGATCAGCGCGACCAGGGCAAGTTCAGGCAGGGGAATCTGGGTCATAGGGCCGTCCTTTCGGTGCGGGGCACCAGCGGTCACTCTATCGGCCCTGCCCTATGTTCACCTGCGTCAAATGACCTGCCGGGCGGGCCTGTACCTCAAGTTCCGATGAGTCATCCGGCTTACCGTGCGCTTACGTCCGGGGCGTAAAATACAGAGATTCGTTCGGGCCGTGCCCGCCCCCTGCCCTCTCCCCCACCTCCCGGAGGTTTCATGCTCAAGGTCCAGTCCAGTTACACGCCCGCCGGTGACCAGCCCACCGCCATCCGCTCGCTGGTGGACGGCTTGGAGTCCGGCCTGCGCTTCCAGACGCTGCTCGGGGCGACCGGCACCGGCAAGACCTACTCGGTGGCGAAGGTGATCGAGGAGACGCAGCGCCCGGCGCTGATCATGGCGCCGAACAAGATCCTCACCGCTCAGCTGGCGTCGGAGTTTCGGGAGTTCTTCCCGGACGCGGCGGTGGAGTTCTTCATCAGTTACTACGATTACTACCAGCCCGAGGCGTACGTGCCGGGGAAGGACCTGTTCATCGAGAAGGACGCGAGTATCAACCAGGAGATCGAGCGGCTGCGGCACTCGACGACGCGCAGCTTGCTGACGCGGCGGGACACGATCGTGGTGGCCAGCGTCAGCTGCATCTACGGTCTGGGCGACCCGAAGGAGTACACGGCACTGAACCTGATCCTGAAGAAGGGCGGACAGGTCAGCCGGGACGAGATCCTGGGCCGGCTGGTGAACATGCAGTACGAACGGAACGACATCGAGATGATGCCGGGCCGGTTCCGCGCGAAGGGCGAGATGATCGAGGTGTGGCCCGCGTACGACGAGCAGCCCCTGCGGATCGAACTGTGGGGGGATGACGTGGAGCGCATCAGCGTGGTGCATCCGCTGACCGGGGACCGGCTGGCGGATCTGGACGCGACCGTGGTGTACCCCGCCAAGCATTACGTGAGCAGCGCGGGGAACATCGAGCGGGCCATCGTGACCATCCAGCAGGAACTGGACGAGCGACTGGAGTACTTCAAGTCCACCGGGAAGCTGCTGGAGGCGCAGCGCCTGAAGGAACGCACCCTGTACGACCTGGAGATGCTCAAGGTCCTGGGGTATTGCTCGGGCATCGAGAACTACTCGCGGCACATCGACGGGCGCGCGGCGGGGCACACGCCGTACACGATGCTGGATTACTTCCCGGACGACTTCGTGACGTTCATCGACGAGTCGCACGTGACGGTCCCGCAGATCGGCGGGATGGCGAACGGCGACCGCGCGCGCAAGCAGACGCTGGTGGACTACGGCTTCCGCCTGCCGTCCGCGATGGACAACCGCCCGCTGAACTTCGACGAGTTCATGAGCAAGACCGGGCAGCTGGTGTTCGTGTCCGCCACGCCCGGCCCGTACGAACGCGAGCACAGCGACTCGGTCGCCGACCAGATCATCCGCCCGACCGGCCTGATCGACCCGCCGGTGGGCATCCGGCCCATCCAGGGGCAGATCGAGGACCTGCTGGGCCGCGTCCGCGAACGCAGCGCGAAGGGCGAACGCACCCTCGTCACGACCCTCACCAAGCGGATGTCGGAGGACCTCACCGAATACCTGCTCGAGAAGGGCGTCAAGGCGCGCTACATGCACAGCGACATCGACAGCGTGGAGCGGCAGGTGATCATCCGCGACCTGCGTCTGGGGCACTACGACGTGCTGGTCGGCATCAACCTGCTGCGCGAGGGCCTCGACCTGCCGGAAGTCTCGCTGGTCGCCATTCTCGACGCGGACAAACCCGGCTTCCTGCGGTCCGAACGCGCCCTGATCCAGACCATCGGCCGCGCCGCCCGCAACGTGAACGGCGAGGTCATCCTGTACGCCGACACCGTCACGCCCGCCATGCAGTTCGCCATGGACGAAACCAGCCGCCGCCGCGAGAAGCAGATGGCCTTCAACGAGGCGCACGGCATCACGCCCACCACCGTCATCAAGGGCGTCCGCGACGTCATCCGCGGCGAGGAACAACCCGGCGAGATCAGCTCCGCGTCGGTCGGCGGCGACCGCGACTCCCTCACCGCGCAGCTCACGGACCTGGAACTCGACATGTGGCAGGCGTCCGAGGATCTGGACTTCGAACGCGCCGCGTCCCTGCGCGACCAGATCCGCGCCATCGAGGCCAAGTTACAGGGCAAGGAATTCCAGCAGGCCACCGTCCCCGGGCAGAAGGTCCGCCGCAAGGGCAGGCGCTGACCCACAGCCATGAAGCAGCGGGCCACCTCCTGATCCGGGGTGGCCCGCTGCCTGACGCGTTCAGCGTTTGAGGGTCAGGGTGCAGCGGCCCAGGCGCAGTTCGCGGGCGGCGTCGGCCTGTTCCTGCGGGGTGCGGGTGACGTCCAGAACGGCCAGGGCGCGTTCCAGCGCGGCGGGCAGGTCGGTCAGGGGGCCGCTGGCGAGCACGCCGGTCGCGCCGGTTCGACCTGCGACGGCTTGGCCCAGGGTGCTCAGGCGCAGCGCGCAGGCGAGGCCCAGGCCGCCCTCGCGGGCGTCTTTGAGGTCCAGGGCGATCAGCGTGTTGGCCCGCGCGTCCAGCAGCAGGCTGCCCCGGTCGGCGCGGTACGTGCCGGGGGTGGGTTGCGTGGCGTTCAGGTGTAGGGTGGTGGTCAACACCTCGCCGTCGAAGGTGGTGGCGCGCAGCGTCCAGGTCTGCCCGGCCTGCACGGGCGCGGGGGTGGAGGCACCGAGGGCCGCGCCGAGCAGCAGCGGCAGCAGGAGCGGGGGGCGCATGCCCTTCAGCTTAGGGGCAGGTGCGGGGGGGGAGGGGTTCACCCTCCGCACCGACTCTGGGGGAGGTCGGTGGCGGACCCGTGCCGGTGGGCCTTCCGGTACAGAGGGGCGCTGCCTTTATTGACATCCGATATCGGAGAACTATATTGAGGTATGCCTGTCCACAACGGAGATCTGGAACTGTCCCTGCTCACGCTGCTCGAGGGGCAGGAACGGTACGGCCTTGACCTCGCCAAGGAGTTGCGCAGCCTCACGGGCGGGGACCTCGACCTCAACGCCGGGACCCTCTACCCCACCCTGCACCGCCTGGAACACCGGGGCTGGCTTCAGAGCGACACGCGCGTCAGCCCACGGGGCGGTCATCCCCTGCGCTACTACCGCCTGACGGATGCGGGGCAGCGCGCCCTTCAGGCCAAACGGGACGCCTACCACCGCTGGCATCAGGGCCTCACCCAGCGCTGGGGCACGAAGTGAGGGACCTTGAACGGTTCGTTCGCGCCGCCACGCGTGGCCTGCCCCGCCACGACCGCGCGCGGGTGCAGCAGGAACTGCGCGGCAATCTCCTGGAACGCGTGGCCGAGCATCAGATCAGCGGGTCCGCACCCGTGGAGGCCGAGCGGCTGGCCCTCCTGGAGTTCGGTTCGCCTGCACGTCTGGGCGCGGGGCTGCGGCGGGTCCACCTCTGGCCCAGAATCGGTCTGATCGGCGGGCTGGGCAGCGCCGCCCTGGCCCTGACGCTGGTCCTGCTGCCTGAATCCGGCGCGCAGCGGGTCACGGTCACCACGCAGGGCCTCATGGACCGCTGCCAGTCCGGTCGCCCCACCCCCGGCGCACAGGGCTGCTCGATGAACCGCGACTTCTGGCTCAGCCTTTCGAGTCTCAAGCAACAACTCCAGGCGCAGCAGGCGATTCTCGAGACGACCCGGCGAACCCACACGAGTCTGGGGCCCGCGGGGGAGCAGCTCACGGAAACGTACCTTCAGGTGCGCTGGACTGAACCAGGCCGGTCCACGGGAAGATTTGAGATCCCACTGACCGCGGAGTGGGTCGATGCCCTGCAGCGGCACATGGATGAGGCCAGTGCGCGGGCCGGCTGGCCAGAGCGTCCCGCGCCGCTCAACGAAAATGTGTTCCAGCGGAATCAGGACACCTTCCTCATGGGCAGCCAGACCCTGGACGCCCTGCTGCGCAGCAGCACCGAGCCGGTGCGGATCGAGCGGCCCCTCGATGGTCCTCTGCTGCACGTGGGCCGGTTACGCCTGGAGCTGGGAAGGCCCGGTCAGGGCGTCAGCGTCGGTTCAATCATCGAGGGCAGCGTCATCCGGGCGCTGTACGGGACGCGCGGGCTCACCGTCTTCACGGGGGCGGGGTTGTTGCCCCGGCAGGATCAGGCGTTCGGTGCCGCCCGCGGGTTCCCCCAGCAGGTCAGGGTTCGGGGTGGGCCGGGTGACCTGTACGTCGTGGTGCGGCCCGTGACCGGGCAGGGCGTGCGTGGCCTCGGACTGGATCTCGTGCCGGTGGCGGCCGACGGGCTGCTGCACTTCCGCTCGCAGCACGAGTCCGTCCGGTTCACAGCGGACCTGACGGCCCTGAATCAGAGTGGTGAGTCCAGACCCGCGGTGGCGCTGCTGAGACTGGGCCGCGGGGTGACCCTCACCCGGTCCGAGTTGAAGTTGCCCACGCCGGAGGTCCCGGGCCCCGCGCCGCGCTGATCATCCGCGCCCTCTTGAAGTGCATTGACGGGGCGCGCACACGTCCGGTGGGCCTGGGGCTGGGGGCGCGGTAGGCTGGGGTGCATGAACGCGAAAGGTGACCTGATCGCGCGCGCCCTGAGCCTGGGCCTGGGCGCGCCGGAGTTCGAGGTGTCGTCCGACGGTCCGCCCCATCAGCGGACGTTCCACGTGATGGTGCGGATCGGTGGCGAGCCGCTGGGTGAGGGCGGGTCGGGCCGCAGTCGCAAGGACGCCGAGCGGGCGGCGGCGGATTCGGCGCTGCGCGTGCTGGACGGCGAGCCGATGGCGGACACCGAGGAGGTCCTCGACGAGGCCCCTGCGGGGCGCTGGCCGATCTATGCGGGGGTGCTGGAGGCGGCGCTGGAGACGGCCGTGGAGTTCGCCGAGGAGGACGCCTCGCTGGATGACGTGCGCCGCGACGCGGGCCGCCTGTACCGCGAGCTGCTGCTGGACCTGGGGCACGGGCCAGAGCCCCTGTGAGCAGCTGGCCGTGGCGGCCCGCCGGGGTGCTGTTCGACATGGACGGCGTCCTGACGGCGAACAACGCCTTTCATCGGCAGGCGTGGCAGGAGGTGGCGCTTGAGGTGCTGGGTCTGACCCTCTCGGAGGAGGACCTGGATCACAAGGTGGACGGGGGCCGCAACCCGGAGATCATCGAGCGCCTGACCGGTTCGTACCCGGACGAGGCGCTGGCCGCCCACTTTCACGACGCGAAGGAGGGCCGCTACCGGTCCCTGGCGGCGGGCGCGCTGCGCGAGGTGGCGGGCCTGAGTGCCTACCTGGACGCGCTGGATGCGCGCGGGATTCCGTTCGCGCTGGTCACGAGTGCCGACGCGGTGAACGTGGCGTTCGGCATGGAGCAATTGGGTTTCGGGCCGCGCTTCGTGACGCGGGTGCTGGGCGAGGACGTCACGCGCGGCAAACCTCACCCGGAGCCGTTCCTGCTGGGCGCGCAGCGGCTGGGCCTGAACGCCGCCGACTGTCTGGCGCACGAGGACGCCGTGAACGGGGTGCGCAGCGCGGCCGGGGCGGGCTGCCGGGTGGTGGCCCTGACGACCACCGCGCCGGAATCGGCGCTGCTGGCGGCGGGTGCGGCGCTGGCCGCGGCGGACTTCACGTCCTGGCCCGACTGGCTGGCGTGAAGGGCGCGCAGGCCGAGGACCGCGCCGCCGAGTTCCTGCGCGGGCTGGGGCGAGTGGTGCTGGCCCGCAACTACCGCATTCCCGGCGGGGAGATCGACGTGGTGTCCCGTGAGCCGGGCGGGACGCTGGTGTTCACGGAGGTCCGCCAGCGCCGCTCGGCGCGTTTCGGCAGCGCGGCGGAGTCCGTCACGCCGCGCAAGCTGGCGCTGATGCAGCGCGCCGCGCTGACGTACCTGACGCGCGAACTGGGCCGCGACGACCTGCCGTGCCGGCTGGAGGTGCTGACCATCGACGGCAGGCCCGCTGAGGGCACGCTGAGCCTGCACGCGGTCGAGTGACCGGCCCGCGCTAGAATCCCCCGCATGCGCAGTGATTACCTGTCGGCCGCCCGCGCCCTGCAGCTGGGGCGGGAGAGTGCCGTGGAGGGCGACCAGGGCCGCGCGCTGCGCCTGTACCGCGAGGCGCTGGACCTGCTGTGCGTGCTGCCGCCCGAGCGGACGCGGGACGTGCTGCTGGCGCACACGCACCTGGCGTTCTACCAGACGCTGGAATTGCTGGGCGGCCCGGACGGGCAGCGGCACCTGCAGCTGGGCGTCAGTTACGCGCGCAGCACGCGTGATCCGCTGGCCCGCGCGATTGCCGAGGAGTGCCTGAGCGGCCTGGACGTCGTGCTGTAACCGGAACGGACGAAGGCCCCGGCAGACGCACTGCCGGGGCCTTTCTGTTGCGGGCCGGTTTACTGACCGGGGAGGCTCAGGGTCGCGGTGGTCTTGCCGGTCTTCTTGTCGTGCGTGCAGGCCAGGGGCAGCTGGCCCAGGGTCTTCACGTTCTCGCCGCTGTGCACGGCGATGGTGGCGGGCGCGGTGAGGGTCCAGCCGCCGCCGTCGACAGTCTGGGTGGCCTTGATGATCTCGGCGGGTTCCGCCTCGATCCCTGCGTGCAGTTCATCCCCGGCTTTCAGGGGGCTGCTCTGCTCGACCAGGGTCTTCAGGGGGATAGCCTGGCCCATGGCGCCGACGGTGAGTTCCTCGGTGTCCTCGGCGATTTCCTTGCAGGCCTCGATGAACTTGTACTTGCTGATGCCGTTCGCCTCGCGGTCGCTGTAGATGGGGTTGGCGCGGACGGCGGTGGCGGTCACGAAGCCCAGGAGGGCCACGGTCAGGATGATGGCAACCCACAGCAGCGCGCGGCCAGCGCCTCCGTGGCTGGTGGATGTGGTGTGCTTGCTCATGTCACCGCCCAGCATAGCGTCCCGCGTCCCTCGCCGGGGGCAGGCGCGGGCACAGTGTGGTGACCGGGGTGGTTACCGGGCGGGGAACCGCCGCACAGGCGCGGGTCAATCCCAGTCGTTGAACCAGTCGTCGATGTGCGCCTGCACGCCCCCGCGGTCGCTGCGGGCCAGGGCGGCGCTGACGGTCTCGCCCGTGATGGGGTGCGGGAGGTGGGGGTGCAGGTCGCTCAGGGGGGCCAGCACGAACGCGCGGTCCCAGGCGTGCGGGTGGGGCAGGTGCAGGGCGGGGTCGTCGCTGATCAGGGTGCCGTGCAGGATCAGGTCGAGATCCAGGGTGCGGGCCTCCCAGCGTTCGGTGCGGGTGCGTTCGGCGCGGGCCTCGATGTCGTGCAGGCCCGCCAGGAGGTCGTGGGCGCCCAGCGGGGTGTGCAGGCAGAGGGCGGCGTTCAGGTAGTCGGGCTGCCCGGCGGGCCCGCCGACGGGGGCGGTGCGGTACAGCCGGGACAGGGCCTTCACGGTGCCCAGGGTGCGCAGTTCGGTCACGGCCCAGCGCAGGGTGGTCAGGGGGTCGCCCAGGTTGGCGCCCAGCGCGATGAACGCGGCGGTCTGCGGGGCGCTCACAGGTCACCCCGCGTGAGGGTCAGTTCGGCGTACACGTCGCGGAACACGCCGGGCAGCGGCGCGAAGGGCTTGTGGACGCGCACGGTCAGGTGCGTCAGCCTGGGCTGGTCCCGCAGGACGCGCCGCGCGATCCGGTCGGCGAGGACCTCGATCAGCTGGTGGCGGGGCACGGTGACCTCCTGCTGGATGGCGGCGTACACGGCCGCGTAGTTCACGGCCTCGTTCAGGTCGTCGGTCAGGCCTGCGAAGGGGTAGTGCAGTTCGGCGTCCACGATGAAGCGGGCGCCCAGGACGGCCTCGGTGTCGAACACGCCGTGCCGGGCGTGGAATTCCAGGCCCTGCAGCACGACGCGGCTGTGCGGGGGGGTCGGGGTGGTCATCCCCCGAGTGTAGTTCGTGCGGGTCAGGCGGGGTTCAGGGCCGCCTGGACCCGCAGCGCCTGGACGTGCGCGGCGGCGGCGTGGGCGCGCACGATGGCCGCGCCGCGGCGCGCGGCGTGCAGGTGCAGGGCGAGGCTGCCCGGATCACGGTCCTGCGCCTCGGGGACGCCCGCGATGAAGTCGATCAGGCGCTTGCGACTCGCGCCGATCAGCACCGGGTGTGGCGCTTCTGTCAACTCGGGCAGGGCGCGCAGCAGGGCTAGGTTGTGCTCCAGCGTCTTCCCGAACCCGATGCCGGGGTCGAGGATCACGTCCGGCACCCCGGCGGCCAGGGCCTCGCGCGCCTGCGCGTGCAGGTAATCATGCACCTCGCGGACCACGTCGTCGTAGTGGGGGTCGCGCTGCATGGTGCGCGGGTCGCCCTGCATGTGCATCACGCAGGCTGGGGCTCCGGCATCGGCGCACACGGCGCGCATCTGCGGGTCGCGCAGGCCGGTCACGTCGTTGATCAGGTGCGCCCCGGCGGCCAGGGCGGCGGCGGCCACCTCGGGTTTCATGGTGTCCACGCTGAGCACGGTCCCCGCGTCCGCCAGGGCGCGGATGACGGGCAGCACCCGGTTGAGTTCCTCGTGGACGGGCACAGGGGCCGCGCCGGGGCGTGTGCTCTCCCCGCCGATGTCCAGGATCAGCACGCCCGCATCCCGCATGGTCCGCGCGGATGCCAGCGCGGCGTCCAGGGCCGCGTGCCGCCCACCGTCGCTGAAGCTGTCCGGCGTGACGTTCAGGATGCCCATGACGGCCGTGCCCTCCCAGCGCAGCGTCCAGCCGTCCCCATGTCGCTCCGCTCCGGGCACCGGGCGGCGGAAGTGCAGCGCGTGCGTCAAGCGTCGTCCCGGCCCTTCTCGCGCAGCTGAAAACTGACCATCACGCGGTGCCGGTCCGGGAAGGCGTCCACGTGGGCGGGCATCTTCCGACCGGAACGGAACGGAATGAAGCTGTCCTGCGCGATGGGCAGCCGGGTATCCAGCGCCACGGCCGCCGGGTGGTCGTCGGGAATGGGCGTGCCGACGCGCAGGCTGTACTTCACGCCGGGCGCGGCGCTGCTCACCCGGACTGTCAGGGCCTTCCCGCCACCCTCGTCGTCGTCCTCACCCTGACGGGTCACGGCGCACACGGCGTACAGGACGGGCGCGGTCGTGTGCTCGGCCAGGGTGTACAGCGCGGTGCTGGCGCTCACGTCCGCGCGGCGGGCCAGTTCACCCAGCGCCCGCCCGGTCGGCCCGAAGCGCGACAGCATCTCCTCAATCAGGGGCTGCGGCATCAGCAGCGCGGCCGCACCGACGTTGCACAGCGTCTCGATGACCTGTTCCAACCTGTCGCCCTCGAACTCGTCGTGCAGGTCGCTCAGCAGGTCGTCGTCGCCCAGCATCAGCGCGTGGCTGATCTCGTGCGCCAGTGTGAACCGCTGCCGTTCCGGGCGGACCTTGCTGTTGATCAGAATGACCCGGTGCTCGGGGTCGTACGCGCCGTCCCGGTCACCCATCGGCATGAAGGTCAGCTGCACGCCGTCCAGGCCGAACATCAGGCTGTGGGTGTCCAGGCCGGGCAGCGCCGCGCCGTACGTGGACGCCAGCTGGCGCATGCGGGCCTTCGCGGCGCTCAGGACGTCCGGCAGGGTGGATGGCGCGTCGCTCACGGAGTGCAGCTTACCGTGAACGTGGGCGGGGCCGCGCGCCCGGCTGCCCCGCCGATTCACGCGACCCCGCCTGGGGCGTGCGCCCTGCTGTCAGCCCTGCGCCTTGAGTGTCTGCACCAGCGCGACGTACTCCGCCTGCGCCTCCTCCTGCGTCTTGCCTTTCAGGGCTTCCCAGGCGTCGTACTTGGCGCCGCCCACGAAGTCGAACCCGCCGGGGCGCTTGCCGCTGACGTCACCGGCGCTGCCCTGCTTGTACAGCGCGTACAGCTTCAGGAGGGTGTCGTTACCGGGTTTGCGGCTGAGGGTCTGCACATCCTGCTGGGCCTGCTCAAAGGGAGTGGTCATGCCACGAATTGTACCCGGTCCAGAATTCCGGTGGTGAGGCGCAAGCATGCCAACACGGGACGATATTGACTTGCCTCCGACGTGATCGCGTTCCGTTGTCCCCCTCCCCCGGAGGGACTCGTAGAGTTGCGCAGAAGTGGTGCGACAGCGCGGAATAGTGAGGGGGCAACGGACAACCTTGAAGTACACGAGCAGGCGGGCGTGTAGCCCGCCCTGTCATTGCTGTGGGTATCCAAAAGCGCGTTCCCGACGCTGGAGGCGTCGGGGACGAGGAGAGCAGAGTTGCAGTCAACCCCAGGGGGGTTGGTGTGGGAAGAGATGAGGAACCTATAGAAAGGAGGTGATCCAACCGCACCTTCCGGTACAGTTACCTTGTTACGACTTCACCCCAGTCA